>JAAYMS010000127.1 GCA_012521295.1 Bacillota bacterium | reverse complement strand
CAGAGCCCATAATCACGATGATGCGGTCAGCATCAGGAGCGCCGTAGTAATCAAATGGCTTGTAATAGCGTCCGGTCAGCTCTCCGACCTGATTCATAATCTCTTCTACGATGCCGGGAATTGCGTTGTAGTATGGGTTCGCAGCTTCACGGCCTTGGAAGTAAATATCAGGGTTCTGAGCTGTACCGCGTAGTTCAGGATGTTCGGGGTTCATTGCCCGAGCTCTGAACTCGGCGAGTGCCTTCTTGTCTACGAGTTTCTCGATATCTTCGTAGTCAATGACATCGATCTTTTGAATCTCGTGAGAGGTCCGGAAACCATCGAAGAAATGCAGGAAGGGTACCCGCCCTTTGAGAGCAGCCAGGTGTGCTACTAAAGCCAGGTCCATAACTTCCTGTACAGAACCGGATGCCAGCATAGCAAAGCCAGTCTGGCGGGCTGCCATTACGTCAGAATGGTCACCGAAGATAGACAGAGCATGTGCCGCGATGGAGCGAGCAGAAACATGGAAAACTGCGGGCAGCAGCTCGCCAGAGATTTTATACATGTTCGGGATCATCAAAAGAAGACCCTGGGATGCAGTAAAGGTAGTGGTAAGAGCACCAGCCACCAGCGAACCGTGTACTGCACCGGCAGCGCCTGCTTCAGACTGCATTTCGGCAATCTTTACTACCTGCCCAAAGATGTTCTTCCGACCACGGGTAGCCCATTCGTCACAGATTTCGCCCATGGTTGAAGATGGCGTAATCGGGTAAATCGCTGCTGCATCACTCAAAGCATAAGCAATATGCGCCGCAGCGGTATTACCGTCAATGGTCATCTTGCGCATAGATACACTACTCCTCCTTGCAGAATATATTGAGATGAGGCCTGGATGGCACAAGAACTCTTTGTGAGACTCCTAACACATTAGTACTGATTATCCAGGATTTTATGTGTAGGTGTTCACAAAGACAGAGTGCGACAAAATCCTCGCTTGTCCTTTCGCCAAAAAGGCGCTGATCCCTTCCCATTATATACATTAATTAGATTACAGGTCAAATTTATCCAAGCAGCGTCACAGCACCGTCAGAGATACGAAATTCGCAGAAAAAAGCCTCGCTTCCCAACAGCGGAAAGCGAGGCATTCTTTACTTAGAAGGGCAGTGTAAGCTTATCTCCGGTTAAGCTTAACTCAGCATGTATAGGAGCAGACCCAGTCAGAGCTACGCTGCGTTCATCGGGGCCGCAGCCACCGACAAAGATCGTGTAGCGCCCAGGCTCTACAACACAGCCGCCGTCCTCATAGAAAACTGCAAACTGTCTTGGATTCAGGGTGAACTCTACCAGCGTACTCTGACCCGGCTCGAGATGGACTCGGGCGAATCCCTGCAGTGAATGGTTCGGTACTGCCACGCTAGCATCCAGCGCACGAACATACAACTGCACAACCTCGTCTCCCGCCACCTCTCCTGTATTGGTCACTTCTACCGTAACAGTGATGTCATCGCCTACTTGCGCTTCCGAAGCAACGTCGAGGTTCGAGTAAGCGAACTTGGTGTAGCTCAGCCCGTATCCGAAGGGATAGAGCGGCTCTTTTTTCAGGTAGCGATAGGTCCGTCCTTCCATCGTATAATCGGTAAACTCAGGAATATCATCCAGCGATTTAGGGAAGGTGACTGGCAGACGTCCCGCAGGGTTGTAATCTCCGAAGATAATGTCTGCTAAAGCATTTCCGCCTTCTTCTCCTGGGTACCATGCTTGGATAATGGCTGGAATGTTATCCTGCGCCCAGTTAATAGTCAGAGGACTTCCGCTGAAGAGTACGAGCACAATGGGTTTGCCGGTTGCATGGATAGCTTTTAAGAGCTCCTCCTGCATACCTGGCAGGTCGATGTGAACGCGGTCTCCGCCTCCATCCGAGTTTGCAGCTGCTCCTTCTTCGCCTTCCAACTCTGGGGAAACTCCTAAGCACATAATGACCGCATCGGAGCGTTCGGCTGCCGCAATAGCCTCGGCAAAGCCGGCTGTAGGACTGTTGCCCCAATAGGAGACTTCTTTATTGAAGAGATGACAGCCCTCGGCATACCAGACTTTTGTATCAGGTGAGACCCGGTTGCGGATTCCATCCAGCGCAGTAACAAGGTGCGTGGAAGTACCGAAGTAGTTCCCTAACAGTACGTTCTGTGCAGCAGCATTAGGTCCAATGACTGCAATGGACTTGATATCAGGAGAAAGAGGCAGGAGGTTGCCTTCGTTCTTAAGCAGCACCATGGATTCACGTGCAACTTGGCGTGCTTTAGCCCGGTGTTCGGGACAGGCTACGATTTCATAAGGGATCTGGGCGTAGGGTACTTCTTCTTCTGGATCAAACATACCTAGTTTGAACTTGGTGCGCAGTAAACGTGTTAGAGCTTCGTCAATGGTCTCTTCAGAGATAAGGCCCTGTTCCACAGCGCCTTTAAGTGCCCAGAATACTCTGCCGCAGTTCAGATCGCATCCGTTATTTACAGCTAAGGCAGCCGATTCTTCTGGCGTTTCAGTAACCTTATGATACATATGGAAGTCTGAAATAGCACCGCAGTCTGAGACTACGTGACCTTCAAATCCCCATTGTTCTCGCAGTATTTTTTGGAGCAGCGTCGGGCTTCCGCAGCATGGTTCGCCGTTTGTGCGATTGTATGCACCCATCACGGATTCTACATTTGCTTCCTTAACAAGAGCACGGAAGGCGGGCAGGTATGTTTCGTACATATCCTTGAGAGTAGCCTTGGCATCAAAGCTGTGACGCTCGCTTTCAGGACCGCTGTGCACTGCGAAGTGTTTAGCACATGCCGCCGTCTTTAGATAGCGCTCGTCATCGCCCTGCAGTCCTTCCACAAAGGCTATACCAAGCTGTGCTGTTAAATAAGGATCCTCGCCATAGGTTTCTTGTCCTCGACCCCACCTAGGGTCTCTAAAAATATTGATGTTAGGAGACCAAAAAGTCAGACCTTTGTAAATAGAACGGTCGCCTTTGCGGGCAAATTCATGGTGTTTAGCCCGTGCTTCGTCAGATATAATTTGGGCAGTTTCTTTGATCAGAGGGGCGTTAAAGGAAGCGGCCATACCGATTGCCTGCGGGAACACAGTGGCAACCCCAGCTCGGCCGACGCCGTGAAGGCATTCATTCCACCAGTTATACTCAGGGATTCCTAAACGGGAAATTGCAGATGAGTTGTACACCATTTGAGAGATTTTTTCCTCGAGGGTCAGCTTATCGAGTAGATCTGCTATTCGTTCTTCAATCGGTCGCTTCGGATCGCGAAACACTTCGTTCACAAGGCACACTCCTCTTCCAATTGTTAATACTGATTCGAGTGTATCACATTGTGGTAACATTTGCGACTTGTCAAGGTCGAAATCTTGGTATTTAGGGCAATTGTTGGAAGGAAATACGACCTGTGTTTAGAACTAATTAACGAAAGCGCTTTCTGTGAAATGAGGTGTAAAAATGAAGTTTACCGATGGCAACTGGCTTCTGCAGCCTGGAGTTCTCGTTGAAACTCCAACCCAGCTTTACGACTATAGCATTGAAAAAGATCGCGTTTTTTGCTTAGCACCAACACGGTGGATCAACCACCGGGGGGCGACCCTGGATGGTGCGGTTTTAACGTATAAGTTGTTTTCACCGCTGCCCAATGTGATCGGTGTTCGAATCTACCATCACACCGGAAAGAGAGATCTCGGTCCCCACTTTGAGCTGGAAACAGACCCGAATCATGGCCCGGAAATCATGGATGAAGACCGGCAGATTGTTTTTGTAAGTGGTGAAACGCGGGCGGTGATTCCGAAGGATCAACCTTGGGAGCTCAGTTTCTACTTCGGTGATCGCTTCTTAACAAAGAGTGCAAATCGGGCTGCCGGCTACATTACGTGGGAGGGCAAGGGCGCTTATATGAGAGAGCAGCTCGACCTGGGTGTAGGTGAATGTGTCTACGGCATGGGTGAGCGCTTTACTGCCTTTGTCAAGAATGGACAAGTCGTAGATATCTGGAACCGCGATGGCGGTACCGGCAGCGAACAGGCATACAAGAACGTGCCTTTCTATATTACAAACCGCGGGTATGGTGTATTTATCAATCACCCTGAAATGGTGTCCTTTGAAGTCGCTTCTGAGCGGGTGTCAAAAGTACAGTTTAGTGTAGAAGGCGAGTATTTAGAGTACTTCATCATTGGCGGGACTGATCCCAAACAGGTTCTCGAGCGCTATACCGCGTTGACAGGAAGGCCTGCGGTTCCACCCAAATGGTCTTTTGGCCTGTGGCTCAGTACTTCATTTACCACTGATTATGACGAAGCTACGGTTACAAGCTTTATTGAGGGAATGGCCGAGCGTGATATCCCGCTGCATGTTTTCCATTTTGACTGCTTCTGGATGAAAGAGTTCCACTGGTGCAATTTCCAGTGGGATAAACGGGTTTTTCCTGATCCCGAGGGTATGCTGAGGCGTCTCAAGGAGCGGGGGCTGAAGATCTGTGTTTGGATCAATCCCTATATTGCTCAGCAGTCTGAGCTGTTCGAAGAGGCCGTTGAAAAGGGTTACCTCATTAAACGGCCGGATGGCAGTGTATGGCAGTGGGATAAGTGGCAGGCTGGAATGGGAATCGTGGACTTCACCAATCCAGAGGCGTGCCGCTGGTACCAAGATAAGCTGCGTACCCTGCTGGCAATGGGTGTGGACTGCTTTAAGACGGATTTCGGCGAACGTATTCCATTAGATGTTGTCTATTACGATGGCTCTGACCCAGCCAAGATGCACAATTACTATTCCTACCTGTTCAACAAGGTAGTCTTCGATCTCCTTAAAGAGGTCAAGGGAGACGGTGAGGCAGTAGTCTTTGCCCGCTCGGGCACTGCAGGTAGTCAGAAGTTCCCTGTTCACTGGGGCGGCGATAATGCAGCGAATTATGAGTCGATGGCAGAGTCGCTGCGCGGAGGTCTTTCCCTCTGTCTATCTGGTTTTGGCTTCTGGAGCCATGATATCGGCGGCTTTGAACACACTGCGACACCAGAGGTATACAAACGGTGGACTGCCTTTGGGCTTCTCAGCTCACACAGCCGTCTGCACGGCAATATTTCTTATAGGGTGCCTTGGCTGTTTGATGAGGAAGCGATAGATGTGATGCGTCATTTTACTAAACTGAAGTGCCGTTTGATGCCTTATCTTTACGCGGCTGCTCTCGAAGCAGGGGAAAAGGGAATCCCCATGATGCGGGCCATGTTTGTGGAGTTTCCTGATGATCCTGGATGCGACTACTTGGATCGTCAGTACATGTTTGGAGAGAACCTCTTAGTAGCTCCCGTATTCTCTGACGAGGGTGATGTTGATTACTACCTACCCGAAGGAATATGGACCCATTTTCTTACTGGCGAAAGGGTTGAGGGAGGCCGCTGGGTGAAGGAAAAGCATGATTTCTTCAGTCTGCCTCTCCTTGCACGGCCGAACTCCATTATCCCAGTCGGAGCAGTCGATGACTTGGTAGATTACGATTATGCTCAGGATGTTACACTTCACCTCTTCGAACTTGAAGATGGTGCGATTGCATCTGTTGAAGTAGGCGGAGACTTGCGTGTCACGGCCAAGCGCGATGGAACCCAAATCATGATCCATTACAAAGGTGCTGGTAAGCCGTGGCAGCTTTATCTGCGTGGCGTCTTTTCTATCGCCGGTGCAGAGGGTGCGCGAGCCGAGAGCGCCGAGTTGGGTCTCATTCTAACTCCGGAGTCTTACGGCGACGGAAAGTTTGTCATTAACCTTTAATCTGAAGAGAACTTGTGGGAGGTGCAGCCATTGGATGCTCCACCAGCTCGAAAGGCGAAAACCCTCAAAGATATCGCGGAACTGGCTGGGGTTTCGGTGACTACCGTATCAAAGGTAATCAATAACTACAGCGATGTCAGTGAAAGCACTCGAGCGAAAGTGCAGGCTATTATTAATCAACAAGCCTTTTGCCCTGACCCAGTGGCTTCTAGTCTGTCGGGAAAGGCATCGTATTCGATAGGGGTCATCTTGCGTTATAACCCAGTTTGGGGGCTGCACCATTCGTTTTTTTACAAGGTGATGTTCGGGTTAGGTCGACGGCTGGGGCAGTCAAACTATGACTGCGTTGTCTTTCCTGACGCATGGTTGGGTGAGCCAGTAGACTATTTAGAAAAGTGCGTAAGGCGCCGGGTAGATGGCGTCGTGCTGATGGGTGTTGACTTCGATTCTCCTAATCTAGAGGCGCTGGCTCAATCGGATCTGCCCTGTCTATTTATCGATATCGTGGGTGACAGCTATCCAGGGAACAACGGATACTTCTTGGCTTGGGATCATCAGCAGGGAGCTTGTCAAGCCGTAGATTACTTGTATGCTCTTGGTCACCGAAAAATTGGGCTGCTTGGGGGACTCCCCAATACATATCCAGCCCGCAGTCATCGGGAAGCATTCAAAGAACGTCTATCGGATTACGGACTTCCCATCTGTGAAGAGTGGATGGTTGGCGATGATTTTACAGAGGACTCGGGTTATTACGCCATGCAGAAAATCCTGCAGCAGCCCACGAAGCCTACAGCAGTAGTCTGTCAAAGTGACGCCGCTGCCGTAGGCGCACTCCGGACGCTTGAGCGTTCTGGTCTCAAATGTCCCGATGATATTTCGATTATCGGCTATGACGACATTGAAATCTGCAGGTACACTCATCCCGCTCTCACTACTATTAGACAGGACACTTTGTTGTTGGGTAGGTTAGCCGCAGATACGATCATCGCATGCATCAGAGATGGCAGCGCTCCACGGGAGCAGATTCTGCCAGTAAGTCTTATTGTACGCGATTCATGTCGGAGGATTGAAAGTCATGCATAAACTTTGGTATCGTCAGCCTGCCAAGGATTGGAATGAGGCACTTCCCCTGGGTAATGGCCGTCTAGGCGCAATGGTGATGGGTGTCCCTGAGAAAGAACGCATTCTCATAAACGTAGATACGCTGTGGACTGGTGGTCCGATAGAAACCCTGGCCGAACCGGGGGTCGGCGTGCTCGATGAGATACGATCCTTGGTGTTAGAGAAAGGTGATTATGCGGCTGCCCATGAACGAACGAAACTGCTGCAGCGTTCGGATACCGCCAAGTATCAGCCCTTGGGTGAGCTGTGTTTTACTCAGAAGCTGCCAAACAGCTGGAGCAATTACAGGCGTTCGCTCGTACTAGGTGATGCCGTGTCCCGCGTTGAGTTTCAGGTAGATGGGATTACTTATCAGCGTGAAACCTTTGTTTCTTATCCTCATCAAGCACTTGTTCTGAAAATGACGGCATCATCTGAAGACGGTCCAGTGCCAGCACTTTCAGGTGAACTCAGCCTCTGGTGCCCCCATGAGTGGAGTCTAGAGGTACATCCAGAAGGGCTCGCCTTGCTCGGACAGGTAATCGATGCAGAGCGCGGTCCGGGCATGCCGTTTGCAGCCTATGCTCATGTGAGCTGTGCGGGAGGCAGGCTGAAAGCAGGAGCTGATCGTCTAATAATCGAGGATGCTGCAGAGGCCGTTATTATTCTAACTGCTGAAACAGGTTTTCTTGGCTTTGCCGAGCCTCATTTCCGCCGGGCCGTGCAGGTTATGTCTCACTGTGTTAAGCATGCTCACGAGACTGCATTGATATCGCACGATCAGCTTTTTGCAGAGCATAAAAATGATTTCAGGAGTTTGTTTGATCGGGTCCGAATTTATTTAGGTCCAGGCCTTGATGAGCTGCCTACCGATGAGCGTCTGCAGAAAGTTAAAGAAGGAACGTTTGATAAAGGTCTGATGGCTCTCTATTTTCAATACGGGCGTTATTTACTTATTTCAAGTTCTCGACCAGGCAGTCAGCCTGCAAATTTGCAGGGTATCTGGAATTGGGATTTGGATCCTCCTTGGCGTGCTAATTACACATTGAACATCAATACGCAGATGAATTACTGGCCAGCTGAAGTCTGCAACTTAGCAGAATGCCACGAACCGTTGTTTGCCATGATACGTGAGCTTCAGGTAACAGGCACCGCAATGGCACGATCTTTATTGGGCTGCAGAGGATGGGCTGCTGCTCATAATACAGATCTGTGGCGCTCAGCTGCTCCTGTTGGAGGCGGTACGGGCGATGCCAGCTGGGCTATGTGGGTGATGGCCGGTGTCTGGCTCTGTCACCACCTATGGGAGCACTATGAGTTTTCCTTAGATCAGGAATTTCTGAAAGCAGAAGCTTATCCTATTATGCGGGAGGCTGCTCTGTTTTGCTTGGATTGGCTTGTAGAAGATGGAGACGGCTATCTGACAACCTGTCCCTCCACATCTCCTGAGAACGTATTCATACACGAAGGAAAACGCAGTGCTGTAGCACATGGAGCAGCGATGGATCTAAGTATGATCAGCAGCTTATTTGCAAAATGCATCCAAGCAGCCAAAATCCTTGGCATCGATCAGGAACTGCGCAGCGAGATAGAGCAGGCAGCTGAACGCCTGAGACCTCTTAAGATTGGCAGCGCCGGCCAGCTTTTGGAATGGTGCTGTGAGTTTGATGAAGCTGAACCGGGCCATCGCCACGTCTCTCATTTGTGGGGCGTGCATCCGGGTGACACGATCACTTTTGAAAAGGCGCCTGAGTTGATGGAAGCAGCTGCAAAATCTCTTGAGATGCGGCTGGCACAGGGTAGTGGACATACTGGATGGAGCCGGGCTTGGATTGTCAATTTATGGGCTCGCCTGAAAAATGGGCGCCAGGCATGTGCGAATCTGCATGCACTCTTGGCCGACTCGACGCTGCCTAATCTTCTGGATACCCATCCCCCGTTTCAGATAGACGGTAATTTCGGAGGATGTGCGGGTATAGCAGAAATGCTTCTTCAAAGCCACGCTGGGGTGATTGACCTGCTGCCAGCACTGCCTAAAGCTTGGTCCCAGGGCTATATTACCGGTCTTAGAGCTAGAGGTGGATTCGTGGTTGATCTAAGCTGGACGGACGGTGTGCTCCATCAGGCGGTGATCAAAGCTGAGCGGGGAAGGCGCTGCCGCGTGCGTTCTCATGTTCCACTTCAGGTATTCGATGAGGTGGGTCAGGTTATTCCCAGCGAGCACTTGAGTGATCACACGCTTCAGTTCAAGACCCAGATTGGGCGCTGTTATGTCGTTAAACCCCTCTAAGACACTCGGCGAAAAGGAGAGATACCATGCGTTATCTGCGCATAGTGTTGGCAGTTCTGATGATGCTGAATTTGTCAGTGGCAGTTGTAGCTCAAGAGATGTTAGAGGATGGTGCGGATATGGAATGGATTCGCTACGAAGTTGAAGACGCGGCGCATTTGGTGGATCTAAGGCTGACTCAGACTGCCAAGGGTTATTCGGGACGAGGGTATGCCGTAGGTTTTACAAACGATACTGGTTCGGCGATTTTTTCGGTTGAGATTGAACAGGCAGGTATATATGAAGTTGTTGTAGGCTATCGTGCGCCGAATGGTGAGAAGTATGCTATGTTTCTGCTGAACGATGAAGCCGTCGGGAATGTGTATCTTCCTGCTACGGGTACCTTTTCTCAAGCTCATGCGGGGAAAGTACTGCTTAATGAGGGCATCAACACCTTGACGATCGAAAAGGGTTGGGGCTGGTATGAGCTTGACTATATAGCTCTGCGGCCGGCTGAAACAATCCAGATTCCCCAAGTCAGTGCAGAGCCCATTAATCCCAATGCCACACCTGAAGTTCGGGCTCTCCTGCAGTTTCTCGCTGCCAACTTCGGTAAGCGCATCATTGCGGGACAGCAGGAGTACAACGGTCGCTTGATGCGTGACACAACATACATCAAGAGGATTACTGGCAAAGAACCGGCCTTGTTAGGTTTGGACTTCATGGATTATAGCCCGTCACGAGTTGAGCGGGGAACGAAGAGTCATGACGTCGAAGCTGCGCTTGACTGGCACAAACGCGGCGGCATCGTAGCTTTCACCTGGCATTGGAATGCACCTAAGGGCCTAGAAGTCAATGGTCGCGAATGGTGGAGCGGGTTTTATACGGACGCCACCAATTTTGATATCGCTGCTGCGCTTGCTGATCCTGAATCCGAGGATTATCAGCTAATTCTGCGGGATATTGATGCAATTGCGGTACAGCTGAAGAGGCTGCAGGATGCAGGTGTTCCAGTCTTGTGGCGCCCGCTGCATGAGGCGGAAGGCGGTTGGTTCTGGTGGGGAGCTAATGGACCAGAGCCCTGCAAAGAATTATGGAAGCTATTGTACCATCGTTTGACAGAACATCATCAGCTCAACAATTTGCTTTGGGTTTGGAATTCAATTTCTCCGGAGTGGTACCCTGGGGACGAGTATGTAGATATCGTGAGCTGCGATATTTATACGCAGCCGCTCTCATATGGCCCTTCTCCTGCAGAATTTGAGCGCCTGCTTGAGTTGGGTGAACGTCCAAAGATCTCTGCTATGGCGGAAAATGGCGGCATTCCTGATCCTGATGCGGCGCAAGCCTATGGCGCCATGTGGAGCTGGTTTATGACCTGGAACGGAGATATTCTACGGGATTGGAATGATTCTGAACATCTTCGGCGGGTATATAATCATCCATTAGTCATAACACTCGATCAACTCGAACTGTGGTCGAATTTATAAGAAAAAAGAAGGAATAACGTAGTTAATGTGAAATATATGGTGTAAGAGTTATTCTAAACGTTTAAGCGATATGGGGGTGCCTGGTATTGCGCCGACGGATGCTCTTATGGTTAGTGATAGTTGTCGCAGTCTTTGGATTCGAGATACAAGGCAGCACGCAGGACATATTTGTTGCTAAGCGCGCTCTGGATTTTCATCATTATCTGAACAGGTACGCCCATCTCGAAACTAGCGATTACAGGATGGTCATACCAGCTGGTACCTGTTCGTATGCAAGTGCAGGAGTAAGCCATTGGGAAGATCCTACAGGAACATACAATAACGCTCTTTATACAGGGGAAGACGACACAGTTGAATGGCGGGTTTATGTAGAAGAGGACGGCCTGTATAACATAGCTGTGACCTATTACCCTGTGCCTGGGCGCCGCTCCTCAATTCAGCGAGAGATTTATATTAATGGAGAACTGCCCTACGAAGAAGCAGGCTTCATCGAGTTCCATCGCGTGTGGGGAGATGGTGGACTTGTGCAGGTAGACAATCAGGGGAATGAAATTCGTCCCAGCCAAGTGGAAATTCCAGAATGGCGTACAGTTCTCGTGGCAGACTCGATGGGGACATACAGTATTCCCCTCAGTTTTTATCTGAAGCGAGGCTGGAACACTATTGCGCTCGTATCGCGCCGCGAACCAGTGGTTATCGGTCAGCTCGAGATATTAAGTCTCACAGAACACCCTTCTTATGCAGAGGTGGAGGCTGATTACAAGGCGCTAGGCTTCAGTCCAACTTCCGATATCCTTATCAAGATTCAAGGTGAAGATGCGGTGCGCCGTTCTAGTCCGAGTTTGTTCCCGCTAAACGATCGCTCGGATCCTTTGGTAGAACCATATCATCACACTTTGATTCGCCTAAATACCATTGGCGGAGAGCGCTGGAGCCGTCCTGGTGACTGGATTGAGTGGGAATTTGAAGTTCCAGAGTCAGGACTTTACCAGATTGCCATTAAAGCAAAGCAGCATGTTAAGCGCGGCTCCTACAGCTCCCGGCGGCTCTTGATCGATGGGCGTGTTCCCTTTAAAGAAGGGGAAGCGGTGCAGTTCCCTTATTCAAGCCGGTATGAAATGGTGCTTTTTGGGGACGAAGAGACAGGTACGCCTTACTTAGTGTATTTGGAAAAAGGCAAACATACTCTGCGTTTGGAGAACGTGTTAGGTGAGCTCGCTGAAATCGTGCGGGCTACACAGGAAAGCCTCTATGAATTGAATACGATCTACCGCAGGATTGTCATGATTACTTCTGCTAATCCTGACCCGATGCGGGATTATCGCTTAGAAGAAAGGATCCCCGGCCTCATCAGTGCTCTAGAGCGTCAGAGCCGTATTATCGGCGAGATTGCAGAAGATCTCAAAGCAATTATTGGTGAATCTGGAGCGCAGGTAGCTGTTTTGGAACAGCTGTCCCGCAGTCTGTGGCTGATGGCGGATCGGCCTTTTACGATTCCGCGCCGCCTGGCTGCCTTCCGGGACAACGCAGGAGCTCTGGGAACCTGGATTTTGGAGACGCGTGAACAGCCTCTGCAGATTGATTACATTGTGATTGCCAGTCCCAACGTTGAACTGCCTAAGACCAAGCCGCATGTGGGGCAGGTTATGCTGCATGAACTGCGGGCATTCTTATCGTCGTTTGTTTATGACTATACCCTTGTTGGAAATGTATATTCAGCGGAGGATTTTCAGGTTGAGCCTCTCCGTGTTTGGATCGGCAGCGGACGTGACCAAGCACAGATTCTTAAACTGATGATTGAAGACACGTTTACGCCTGAAACCGGAATTCCAGTTAATTTAGAGCTGATCAACATTGGAATTCTGCTGCCTGCGACACTAGCTGGGCGCGGGCCTGATGTTGCTCTGGGCGTGCAGGACACGCAGCCGATGGACTTCGCACTACGTGGAGCAGCAGTCGATTTGACACAGTTTCCTGACTTCCCAGAAGTGGCGGAACGCTTTCACCCAAGTGCTCTGGTCCCTTATTCATTCGGAGGCTCTGTTTACGGACTGCCGGAAACCCAGACGTTCTCGATGCTGTTTTATCGGAAAGACATTTTGGAGGAACTTGGACTCGAGGTGCCGCAGACCTGGGATGATGTGATTAAGATCATTCCTGATCTGAATAAAGACCATATGGACTTCGGCCTCCCTTACTCAGGTATTGCACAGGCATCCAGCGGTGCCATTGGTGAAGGAAGTGCTACAGTTTCGGTGCTTGCACATGGTGGTGTTTCCACATTTCTAACGTTGCTTTTCCAGCGGGGCGAAGATCTTTATCTTGGTGATGGCATTGCTACTAACCTAGAGAGCGAAGCAGCTGTGCAGGCCTTTACTCAGTGGACTGAGCTGTACGAGCTGTATGACCTGCCACTGTGGTACGATGCAGCCAACAGATTCCGGATGGGAGAAATGCCCATCTTAGTGCAGGACTTCGGTTTCTATAATTTCCTGCAGGTATTTGCACCAGAATTAAGGGGCGAGTGGGATTTCACCTTAATTCCCGGGACCGAACGGGACGGGATCATTGACCGTTCTGTACCCGTATCTGGGCCAGCATGTATGATTTTGTCAGCAGCCCGGAATAAGGAGCATGCTTGGGAGTTCGTGAAATGGTGGACATCGACTGAAACACAAGTCCGCTTTGGTCAAGAACTCGAATCTATCCTGGGACCCGCGGCGCGCTACGCTTCAGCCAACTTAGAAGCTGTAAGTCAGCTTCCGTGGACTGTGGAAGAGTACCAGCTGCTTGAAGAACAGCGGTCTTGGGCCAAGGGTGTACCGAATGTGCCTGGAGCGTACATGGTGGGGCGGCATCTTGATAATGCTTTCCGGCGTGTTATCTACTACAATGAGCCGGCTCGAGATACGCTTCTTGACTACAACCGTGTGATTAATGAGGAGATTACGGTCAAGCGGGAGGAGTTTGACTTAGAGGTTCTGGCTCCGTAGTTGGAGGAGGGAAAGTGATGAGTATGCTTGCTAAGGCACCGCGGCCCCAGCCTCGGTTTCGACTCAGACTGGCGACCAAGTGGGAGGAGATCAAAGATAACAAGATATCGTACGTGTTCTTAGCGCCATACGGGATCTTCTTCATCTTGTTTACGGTACTTCCCGTATTGATCGCTATTGGACTCAGCTTTACCCACTACAACATGCTGCAGAGTCCAAAATGGGTTGGTTGGCAGAATTACCTTCGTCTATTTCTAGCCGACGATGTATTTCTGATAGCGGTAAAAAACACATTTATCTTCGCAGTAATTACCGGCCCTTTGAGCTATTTGCTCTGTCTGTTTTTTGCCTGGATGATTAATGAGCTGCATCCAAAAGTCAGGGCAGTGCTTACCTTGTTGTTTTATGCTCCTTCGATCTCAGGGAATCTGTACTTAATGTGGACGATTCTTTTCAGCCCTGACTCTTACGGATATGTCAATGGTTTTCTACTCTACTGGGGTATCATTGATTCTCCAATTCAGTTCTTGACTGATCCGCGCTGGATGATGCCTTTAGTCATTGTTGTTGTCTTGTGGATGAGTTTGGGAACCAGTTTCCTAGTCTTTATAGCTGGACTCCAGGGCATTGATCAGACTATGTACGAAGCGGGAGCGGTTGACGGGGTTAAGAACCGAATACAAGAACTCTACTATATTACCCTGCCCTCCATGCGGCCCCAGCTCATGTTCGGGGCGATCATGTCCATTACTCAGTCCTTTGCAGCCGCTGGGCAGATCATTCCTTTGGTGGGCTTTCCCAGCACTGATTACGCAGCCCATACAGTGGTAGCTCATCTCTTGGACTATGGAAATATCCGTTTTGAGATGGGTTATGCCTCGGCAATTGCAGTAGTGCTCTTCATAACGATGGTTGCTGCTCAGCGTATTGTTCAGAGGGTTCTGTCCAAATTGGGGGATTAGGGGTGACATTATGCAGATTCGTCAAAAACGTCTGACCCGTTCCGCTGGTGGTGACTTCATTATTTTCGTCGTCTTGTTTCTGGGGGGGGCTTTTAGCGCACTGCCCTTGGTGTTTGCCATCAGCAATGCGTTTAAACCATTGAACGAGTTATTCCTATTTCCGCCGCAGTTCTTTGTGCGTAATCCTACCTTTGATAACTTCCGGGACCTGTTTGTGCTGATGGGTGAATCTTGGGTGCCCATATCCCGCTACTTGTTCAACACAGTGTTTATTACAGTAGCTGGGACGGGCGGACACGTCCTCATGGCGTCTATGGCTGCTTATGTGCTGGCCAAACATAGGTTTCCGGGTAGAGACCTCTTTTTTGCCATGGTCGTCCTTTCACTGATGTTTGCTTACCAGGTAACAGCCATCCCCAACTACTTAACCATGTCTGCCCTAGGTTGGCTGGATACCTATGCGGCGATTATCGTACCAGCATGGTCATCATCATTAGGCCTTTTCTTGATGAAGCAGTTTATGGAACAGATCAATGATTCGCTCCTCGAGGCAGCCCGCATTGATGGTGCGAGTGAGTTCCACATTTTTTGGCGGATTGTGATGCCCAATGTAAAGCCTGCCTGGCTCACATTAATCATTCTGTCTTTTCAATCACTGTGGAATGAGACCGGCGGCCGCTTTATCTATTCGGAAGAGTTAAAGACCCTGCCTTACGCTCTAAATCAGATCATTCAAGGGGGCGTTGCCCGGGCAGGTGTCGGAGCGGCTGTAGGAGTGATCATGATGATTGTACCCATTGTTGTATTCGTCTTTAACCAGTCGAAGGTTGTCCAAACAATGGGCGCTGCAGGAATCAACAAGTAGGAAGGGAGGGAGCTTGATGCGTACAGCCGCCAAAATAATGGTTCTCCTTGTGCTGCTCTGCAGTACTGAGGCTCTAGCTCTACCGTATCAGAGTTATTCCTTTGACTATTGGTCCGAAACTGTGTCCGCTGCTCAGGCTTATGTTACGCGCAGAGTAATGGGCAGCCGGGAATTGGGTGCGACTCTGAGCAACCCTCAAGATATCTTTGTAACCGATGAGTATATCTTTCTGCTTGATACTGGGAATAATCGGATTCTTGTCTTTGATCATGAATGGAAACTCTCCCATGAAATATCTGAATTTGAGAACAGTGGGGAAATGGACAAATTCAACAACCCCAGGGGATTGTATGTATCCCCGGAAGGTATCTTGTATGTCGCAGATCAAAATAACGCCCGCATTGTGCAGATGACTCAAGAAGGTCAATTTATTCAAGCCTTCGGAGAACCCAAAAGTGATGTGGAAGGTGTTATTCCGGAAGGTTTTCGGTACAGGCCTCGCAAGATTGTAGTAGACGTGGCCGGGCGGATGTATGTTATCTCAGAAGGAACCTTTGATGGTATTTTGGAGTTTGACGATGCGGGTCAATTTAGAGGCTTTATTGGGGCGCCGCGGATTAGACCTAATATCGTGGATTATATCTGGTCCCGCATTGTTACTGATGAACAGCGTAGCCGGCGAGCGCTCTTCCTGCCTACGGAATACAGCAACCTCCATATCGATGAAAGTGGATTCATCTACGCCACCGTCTCAGGCTTGACGACCAACGAAACAGACGCTATCAGACGTCTCAATCCCAGCGGTAAGGATGTCCTTAGGCGGCAGGGATTTTTCCCTCCAGTTGGTGATGTACAGTATCCTTACGCTGGGCTTGGAGCCTCGATTGAAGGTCGTTCGGTTTTTGTGGACGTTGTCAGCCGTGAGCATGGTATCTACAGCGCGCTGGATATTCGTCGTGGCAGAGTCTTTACTTATGACAGCAACGGTTCACTTCTATATGTTTTTGGCGGTCCTGGTGACCAGATTGGGTTAGTTCAAGGACCTGCTGCCATTGAAGCTTTAGGCGATAACCTTTTGGTATTGGATAGTCAGTTGGCACGCATCACGGTTTATGAGCCTACTCCTTACGCTCAGTACATCCATGCAGCCATTGCCCATCATCAAGCTGGTGAGTATGAGCAAGCTGCGGATATGTGGCGGCGTACCTTAGCCTATAACGCCAACTTAGACCAGGCTTACAGCGGTATCGGCCGCTCGCTGCTTCGACAGGATCGCTTTGCTGAGGCCATGGAATACTTCCGACTCGGCAATAACCGCCGTGACTATTCTAAGGCGTTAGCACTGTACCGCAGAGAGGTTATCTTTGATAACTTCCCGACAATTATGACTGGATTGGTAGCTGCTGCTCTGGGATTATTTCTTCTGATAAAAACTAAGCCGTATGCACCTTTGAAGGAACGCTTGAACAGTTATTATGGGTGGAATCCTCACAGTCGCCACCAGACGGCCTTTGCTCAAGATGATGTCAGCGGTTGGCGTTTGAAGGCACGTCTAACCATCAGGGCTTTGTGGTATGCGGTATATGTCAGTCTGCATCCTTTCGATGGCTTCTGGGATCTCAAGTATGAAAAGCGGGGTAATATGGCAGCCTCCAACATACTCTTGGTACTGCTTGTATTTACCAATGCCTTTGGACGTCAATTTACCGGTTTTGTTCTTAATCCGAATGACCTGACCAAACTGAACATTTTGATGGAAGTTGCCGTAGTGATGGTTCCCTTTGTGCTTTGGGTTGTGGTGAACTGGTCTTTGACCACACTTTTTGAGGGCAAAGGGACCTTCGGTCAGATCTGGATTGCCACAGCTTATTCTCTGACTCCACTCATTTTAGTCAATATTCCCATGACTATCGTGAGCAACTTTATTACTCTTGAGGAAGCCGCTTTCTACTATGTCATAACTGCCATAGCGGGAGTATGGGCTTTGGCTCTGGTCTTCATCGGAAACATGGTTACTCATGAGTTCTTTGTAGCAAAGACTATTTGGAGTTCTTGTTTTACACTGGCCGGTATGCTCCTAGTAGCCTTTATTGGTTTGCTGTTTTTCAGCTTAATTGGAGAAATGACCAACTTCGCTGCTTCCGTCTATCGCGAAGTAACTTTCCGAATGTAGGAGGCGAGGAAAAATGCAACGGCTGTCTCTCTTGGTGATTATATTCCTCATTGCTGCTGCCTCGCCGGTATGGGCGGTATCCCTAGACTACGAGCTTGTGGCAGAGAGTTCCCAACTTCAGCTTTATATAAATCCGGAGACTGCAGAAATCGCTGTTGTTGAAGTGGCTGATGGTACGGTCTGGTATTCTAACCCACCCAACCGCGATCGAGAAGAAACTGTGGCTCGCGGTGCTTCAAAGAACGCTTTAGGGGCACAGCTGCTTCTCACCTACTTCACACAGATAGGTGCTGAAGTCACTTTGGATAGTTACAACGAGAGTGCTGTTTTTGATCAGATTGAAATTCATCCTATTGAAAACGGCATTAGAGTAGAGTACACAATCGGGCAGGAATGGACTGATGATGCGTTTGTTCCTAATCTTATGACTAAAGCCCGTTTTGAAGAAGAAATTCTGAGCCGAGCGTCGGAGAAGCAGCGGGAAACACTCTTAGATCTTTATACCATGATCTGGTTCGAAGAAGCTCCTGAAGATTATCAAAGAGTCTCAGTCACCCAGGTCAATAAAGAACGCCTGCTTGGCAGCCTGACACTGATGGCCGATGAAAAAGCACTGGCACGACGCAATGCCAAGCGGGACCTCTACAATAACCTCTTCGATCATATTGTAGCAAGAACAGATGTCTCTCGGCGGAGTGATATCACACCAGAAATCATGGAGATATTTACATCTCAGCCCCTTTATATGCTGGGAACGCGGGTTTCGCGGTGGGATCGAGAAGAAATCGCAGAGATTATGCGGGATATAGGCTTCACACCCTATGATCGGGCTGTTGATTTAGAATACTTCGGTTTTCCCGAATTGCTGCCGAACCATCGGGTGTTCCATGTCGCCATCGAGTACCAGCTTGATGAGGGCGATCTAGTTGTGCGGATTCCTGTCCGGGATATTGAGTATCCAGTAGATGCGATTAATCCGGAGGATCAGGAAGCACCCCCAGTTACACTGCCAGTTTATTCTGTGAGCTTGCTGCCCCATTTCGGTGCTGCTGGCAGAGACGATGACGGCTACCTGTTTGTGCCCGATGGCCCAGGAGCGCTTATTTATCTAAACAATGGCAAGACGACTGCTCCTGTTGCCAACATTCTTGTTTATGGTCGCGATGGAGCGATTAATCGCGACGAACAACTACGCCTATTAGTTGAATCGGTCATGCCTGTATTTGGGATGAAAAAAGGCGATCGGGGATTCTTCGCCGTCATTGAACAGGGCGATGCCATGGCCCGTATTAAAGCTGATGTGGCTGGACGTTCTATCTCGTACAACGTTGTCTATCCAGAATTCATTCTGATGCCCAAAGGGACAGCTACTCTGCAGACCACCGATCAGTTTACTCGAGAAGTAACGATTGCGGTACCCCAATCAAGGCCCATTATCGATGACGTGATTGTCCGCTATACGTTCCTCAGTGGGGAAGAGGCAAGTTATGTAGGTATGGCTCATCTGTATCAAAAGTATCTCAGAGCCCAGGGTTTGGGCGCTCGTGGATCAGTAAGACCAACTCGCTTCTATTTAGACCTTATTGGAGCTATTCAGGTCAAGCGGCCTGTACTCGGGATTCCACAAACAATTATGCGTCCACTAACCTCCTTCGAACAGGCACAAGAAATCCTAGAAAAGCTGCAGAAAGCTGGCCTAGAGGGTATTACCGTGCGCTACCGCGGCTGGTTAAAGGGTGGTCTGGATCACGAGTATCCCAGCAGGGTGAAGTGGGAGCGTTCTGTCGGTGGCAGAGAAGGATTTCTTCAGCTGCAGGAATATGCAGCCAGCAGCCAGATTGGGCTTTATCCAGATGTAGATTTTCTCACAGTTGCAAATAATAAGCTGTTTGATGGGTTCATAGCCCAGCGCGATGGAGGACGGCTCCTAGATCGCACAATGGCGAAGTTATACGAATACGATCGAGCCACATTTCAAGCAGTCAAAGACCGCTATCGTCATATACTGTCACCCGGGCGCCTCAGTACGTTGCTGGATAGTTTTCTCGTTGACTATGCATCGCTTGGACACGACAGTATTTCTCTAGGTGATATGGGCAGTGAGCTTTACTCAGACTTCCGCTATAACCCCGATAAGTTGATTGATCGTGAACAAGCAAAGAACATCATTCGGGAGCAGTTTAAAAAGCTGAGTGATTACGACATTATGGTGGAAAAAGGTTTCGCTTATTCCCTGCCATATGCAGCGCATGTTATCAATTTGCCCAGTTATGGAAATGGATATCGTTTGATTGATGAATATGTGCCCTTTGCTCAGATCGTGCTGCGCGGCTATGTGAGTTACTCCGGAGAGCCCATCAATTTTGCGCATGATCATACGTTCAGCATATTAAGAACCATCGAGTTAGGTGCGGCACCATACTATGTCTGGAGCTGGGCTTCCTCGTCAGCAACCAAGCATACCGATTACGACTACATGTATGCCCTTCATTATAAGGACTGGTTTGAAGAGGCCGTTAGTTTGTATAAAGAACTTGAGCCTTTCTTTGAACTAACAGAAGGACAACGCATTGTCGATCATACCAGGCCCGAGCCTGATCTGGCAGTCACCACTTATGAGAACAACGTCATGGTCCTGGTCAATTACAGCACAACTGAAAAAGAATTTGCGGGCGTTTCTGTCCCACCTCTGGGCTATGCCCTGGTTGAAAGGGGGAATTAAAGGTGGCTGGTCCACGATTTCGCATGACCCGCAGCCGCCGGCAGGCTTTGACCGGAATTCTGTTCACTCTGCCCTTTGCTGTAGGTTTTGTGCTCTTCTTCTTGTATCCGTTTTTGCAGTCTATTCGATTCAGTATGAGTCAGCTGCAGATCGTGGCGGGAGGTTATCAGTTGGAGCCTGTCGGGTTGGAAAATTACCGTACAGCAATCTTGGTTCATCCCGAATTCCTGCAGGTGTTTGTGGAAGCTGTGTTCCGAACCTTAATCGATGTACCATTAATTGTGGTATTCGCCTTCTTTGCAGCTAATTTGCTAAATCAACCGTTTAGAGGGAGAACCCTGGCACGCGTCATCTTCTTCCTACCAGTCATCATGGGTGCGGGTATTGTCCTTCAGATGGAATCGGCCGACTATATGATGACACAGCTGCGAACGGCTGCTAATGAAGGTGGGCTCTTGAGCGGAGCTGTACTGCGCAATTTCTTGTACGAACTGCGCATTCCTGAAACTACGTTAGATTACGTGACATCGGCAGTGGACCGTATCCCTGAAATTATTAGGGCATCAGGAGTGCAGATTTTGGTGTTCTTAGCGGGTTTGCAGTCTATTCCAAGATCCCTGTATGAGGCCGCAGACGTAGAGGGGTTCACATCATGGGAAAGATTTTGGTTGATCACTCTGCCGATGCTCAGTCCCTTGATCTTGACCAATTCGATTTATACCATTATTGACTCCTTTACAGTAGGAACTAATCCCCTCGTTAAGCTGGTGCGAAGTACAGCGTTTGGTGGAGGGGGATTTGGTCTCAGCTCAGCGATGGGAGTGCTGTATTTCTTGTCGATTGCGGTGATACTGCTGATTGCCGGTTCGATTATCTCCCGGTTTGTATTCTACGACAATTAGAGGGGGGAGCAGAGTGTCCGCAAGTTTAGAGCGCAAGCTCTTTTGGGAAAGAGTAGGTGGAATTGCCTGGAGCATTGTACGTGGTGTCATTGTCTTAGGGATTTGTTATGTCATTTTCTATCCCTTAATCGTAAAGCTTTCCTCATCTCTGATGCGGGAAGTGGACATGTTTGACAACATGGTTCAATTTGTGCCGCGCATGCTTTATTTGGAGAACTATAAGATTGTTTGGGAGTACATGGACTATCCTGTGACCTTTCGAAACTCTCTGCTCCTGACCTTGATGGTCAGCTTAATGCAGCTGGCATCATGCACTCTGATTGGATATGGTTTTGCCCGCTTTAGGTGGAGAGGCCAAAGTCTGCTGTTTGCTTGTGTAGTGTTTACTCTGGTTGTGCCTCCTCAGATGATTATGATTCCGCTTTATCTGAACTTCCGGTACTTCACCTTTTTCGGCCTTTTACCGGAGCCAGGAGTCAATCTTCTCGGAAGTATCTGGCCCTTTGTTTTCACTTCCCTTACGGGAACGGGGCTGAAAAACGGGTTGTTTATCTACATCATGCGGCAGTTTTTCCGCAACATGCCTAAAGATTTAGAAGAGGCAGCTGCCATTGATGGAGCGGGAGCTATGCGCACCTTTCTTCGTGTGATGCTTCCCAATGCCGTACCAGCCATGCTGACAGTATTTCTCTTCGCTTTTGTATGGCAGTGGAATGATTACTTCTTTACTTCGATTTACCTATCAAACGCCAAAGTGCTCCCAGTTGTACTTGAGAGCGCCTCTATGAACATTATGAATGATATCAATTACATCGCTGATCACTATCGTTCTATCTTGGACAATACCGGTATGATTCTCTTTATTGCGCCACTCCTTATAATTTACGCCATACTGCAGCGTTATTTCATCGAAGGTGTCGAGCGTACGGGTATTGTTGGGTAACAAGGAATCGGTACAAACAAGGAGGTGGTAAAGCGAAGAATTAATGTGTGGTGCACTGACAAGCTTAGCAATACTAAAATACACAAATAAAAAGGAGGATCTGTAATGAAGTTTCTGCGCAGTTTAGTTGTTGTGTGCTTGTTGGTAGGACTGTTTGTGACACCCGCAGCTGCCTGGGAATTCCCTGAGATTGACCTGGGCGGAGCGACAGTTAACCTGTGGTGCTGGTATGACATCGGCATTCCTGAGCTCATCGCCGAAGCAGAAGAATTGTTCAACTGCAAGATTGAGCTGCCATTGGTGTCATGGGAAGGTCAAACCGATACTTACATGAGCAGACTCTTGGCTGGTGACTCTGAGTATGACATCTGGTATGTGTCGCACTCTGACGCTATTCCAATTATGAAAGATGGGGCATTTTATCCAATGGACGAAGTTCTGCCTGCTGAGTACTTCGAGCGGCTTGATCCACACGTACAGGCTATGATCAATGCAGTAAGGCTTGACGATCACATCTATGCTTTTCACACCATGCACAGTGTTATGAACGATATGATCTTCTGGGTATGGAACAAGACTCTCTTTGAGCGTGAAGGTCTGCCCGATCTCGAAGAAGCATACCGCAGCGGTGAGTGGACATGGGAGCTGGCTACTGAAATTGCTATTAAGGCTACCAGAGACACCGATGGCGACGGTATCATCGATCAGTACGGCTTCTCAGAAGTCTATGCTTGGCCGTTCGTGCTGGCGCACGGTGGTACCGTTGTAAAGCAGAATCCTGAAACCGGCCGCTGGGAGTTCGCCATGAACGACGAACCTGCACTGCAGGCACTGCAGCAGATTTATGAGTGGAACCACGTACACGGCGTTGCTGAAGGCGACTGGAATCAGACTCCATTCCGGGAAGGGAAGCGTGCTTTCGCAAACATGCCTGCCTGGATGCTTTGGGCCCTGCCAAATGAAATGGATGACGAGTATGGCATTCTGCTACCTCCAATGGGACCAAACAATGATGGTTACTCCTCGTCGACCGAGCTGGTCAACATGTTCTACATTCCTTCTAATAGCGCTGATCCACTTGCAATGGCAGCCATCGTGGACTTCCTGATGGGTGACCCAGAGGATTACTGGTACAACGTTATTGAGAACCAGATTGTAGGCCAAGCACCTGACCGTGTCTCCGCTGAAGTCATGGAAGACGCCATTG
>JAAYMS010000016.1 GCA_012521295.1 Bacillota bacterium | reverse complement strand
TGATGAACTCGCGCAGGGATGTTATTTCCCGCGTGAAATGGGCTGGAGGCAGGGAGTTGAGAAACTGACTGCCGTAGCCTGAGTTGATGATCCGCTCGTCGAGAATAATCACTGCACCTCGATCTTGGCGAGTGCGGATTAATCGGCCAAATCCTTGTTTAAGCCGGAGAATTGCCTGTGGAACACTGTATTCCATGAAGGCATTGCCTCCGGCTTCTTCAATTGCCCTAAGGCGCGCCGCTGTCACTGGGCGATCCGGCACGGCAAAGGGCAGGCGTGTGATGACCACGGCCCGCAGCGCATCGCCTGGGATGTCCACTCCTTCCCAGAAGCTGTTGGTCCCAAACAGCACCGCACGGGGAGTCTGACGAAATTCTTCAATCAGCTGGCCTCGGGGCCCATCCCCCTGCACAAGAAGGGTGTATCCTTCCGCTGCGAGCTTTTCTTCTATCATGTCAGCAATCTCATCCATCAATCGATAACTGGTAAAGAGCGCCATCACTCCCCCTTGGGCCGCAGCGGCGGCATGCAGGATGAGGTAGGCGGTGTACTTCGCATATAGGGGATGCCGCGGAGGTTTCGCTTCATTCGGCACACAGAGTACAGCCTGTTCCTTATAGTTGAACGGAGAACCGAGGATCAGCTCATCGGCTTCCCACAGGCCGATGCGCTCCTTGGTATACGCAAACGAACCATTGGTGCTTAGAGTTGCCGACGTCAAAATAGCACTCGGAACTTGTGCAAACAGCTTGTCCGCCAGTTCATCCTTCACCAAGATAGGCGCGGCAGTCAGTGTTGGTTCCCCGTTGACATGCTCCGCCCAATACACATAGTGAGGATCAGCTGCAGCTAGAACCAGCTCCACATCCATCCTGAGGCTCCTAGTAAACTCCTTGAACTGATTTAGAAGCGACGCGCCTTCGCTGTCTTCTACCTCTCCCATCTCCAAAGAATTGAGAAGATCGTCTAGAAGCCGCGGCAGATCGGTCTGAGTGAAGTGGGGAATCGTGTGTTCATCGAGCGTGATAGTACTGCCATCGAGCAGCGGTGCAATCGTGTGAAAATAGCGGTTGGCTTCGGCTGTGACTTGATCTAGTGCCACCCGCATCTCCATTAGGGAAATGGCTGGAACCATTCCATCCAGCTTTCCGTGGAGGCTGACGCCTGTGCGGTGAAGCCCCAAGAACCTCTCGCGGTTCAGTTCGTGACTGAAGGCGTTGGTAGCTGTGTCTTCAAGGTTGTGAGCTTCGTCGATCACCACAGCGTCAAAGCTTGGCAGCACATTGCCACCGGACTGTAGGTGTGCCAGCAGCATCGCATGATTTGTCACGATGATTTGGGCTTTGTTCAAGCGGTGGCGCAGCTGCCAGTAGTAACACCGCCCAAATTCAGGACAGAGCTCTTCTGGGCAGCTTTCTTTCTCACAGCACACCATGCTCCAGATGGCGCTCGGAATTTGACTCGGTGCTTCGCTGCGGTCGCCAGTTGTGGTCGCAGCAGCCCACTCTCGAAGAAGGCGCCAACCTGGCTCGGTCATTCCGAGGAGGTCCTTCTGTTCGTGTTCTTTCAGCCTAGCAAGGCAGAGATAGTTGCGCCGGCCCTTAAAGACCTCTGCCTGGAAATCAAGGGGTAGTACTTCTGCCAAGAACGGCAGCTCCTTAGTGAAGAGCTGCTCCTGCAGTGTGATGGTGTTTGTGGCCACCACAGCTCGCTTTCCTTCTGCTACGGTGTAGTATATAAGTGGAATTAAGTATGCAAGGCTCTTGCCAACCCCGGTACCTGCCTCGATCAGGGCATGGTGTTCATTGGCCAGAGCCTGGTAGACATGCTCTGCCATAGCGATCTGCTCGATACGGCATTCGTATCCCGGCAGACTCTGGGCCAATAGCCCTCCGGGGCCAAAGATGGCTTCGGCGTCAAAGTGCACATCAACACCGCCTTTCTCAACCTATTATATCATCTGCTGCAGCTCTGGCACAAAAAAGAAGAGCCCCCATTCGGGGGCCGGCTATTGAATTTCGATGCGCCGACGATGCGGCTCATCGGGGGAAGGTTTAGGCAGGGTGATTTCGAGAACACCGTTGTGATGCTTAGCAGTCACCTTATCTGGATCTACGTTACCCACATAGAAGCTCCGCTGACTTGCCATCTGCCGCCGTTCCCGGCGCAGGTAGTTCTGGCCATCCTCCTCACGCAGAGACTCCTGCTTGACCGCAATCGTCAAATAGCCGTTGTCCAAGCTGAGATTGATGTTCTCCTTCGGGACTCCGGGCAGCTCCGCATGGATTTCGTAGCTGTCGGCAGTCTCCTTGATATCCACATCAAACGATTGCCAGGAGTGGAAGAGCGGTTCAGGCCAGTTGAAGTCAAAATCAAACAAGGCTGGGTGGCGGCGCCATCTTCTGCGTAGAGGACGCAGGTAATACATATTATCCACCTCCGGATATTAGTCTTACTGCGATTCACTATCATTATACACAGAAGGTCAGTAAAGGTCAAAGACTGGCAGAACCAGTGAACCGGGCTTGTGGTGGATTTTTCCGTCAATTACTCTACCTTATTCTTGAAATCGACATTTTTTAAGGTCAAACAAGGTCAAACTGCAAAAACGAGCAGGTATTCATGGGATCATACCGAATAACCACGGGGAAAGGAAAGGGGTTGATCCAGATGAGTCTAATTACAAAAGATATGACTGTTTTATTTCAAGGTGACAGTATCACAGATTGCGGTAGGGAACGGGATGACATCAAATCACTTGGTTTCGGATATGCGCATCTGGTAGCATCGCGTCTTTTAGTGAAGAAACCTGGATTTAACTTGAAGTTCATCAACAAGGGAATCAGCGGTAACCGTGTGCGGGACCTCGAGGCTCGCTGGAATGAAGACTGCATTGACCTCAAGCCAGATCTTGTTTCGATCCTTATTGGCATAAACGATGTCTGGCGCCGCTATGATCACAATGATGCAACTACAACTCAAGAGTTTGAGGAGACCTATGGAAGGATTCTGCTGCGTATTAAGAAGGAGTTGGGTGTACCAGTTGTTATTCTAGAACCATTCGTACTGCCTGTTCAACCACGGCAGGTTGATTGGCGCGAAGACCTGGATCCCAAGATCCAGGCAGTGCGGCGCTTGGCAAGAGAGTTTGCAGCTGCTTACGTACCGCTTGATGGCATCTTTGCAGCCGCAACCGTGCAGCAGGATCCGGCGTTTTGGGCATATGACGGTGTACACCCCAGCTTGGCAGGGCATGACTTAATCGCCGACGCCTGGCTGAAAGCTGTGGGTGAGCTGTAAATAAAAAGGGTGATTGCTATATGCAGGAAGGCTTTTCTGTACGAGGAGACCTACAAAACAATGCCGAACTGCGCCTCCAAGGAGGCCAACTAATTTTAGAACAAGATGGTCTACAGAAGACGTGGAACCTCAAGGATTTTAGTAAGATTCGATTGGAACATCTGGTAGGAAGCCTAGTCCTGCTTGGAACTGAGTCCGAATCGGGACAGGAAGTAGTGCTTCTGAGGGGAAGCCTCGGACAGGCGAAGCTTTATCAGAAGTTTGCTGCTCTGGCTACCTCAGAGATTACCGGCAAGCCCGTGGAAGAACGGGACAGAGACAATGAAGATATCTGCCCGAAGTGTGGGAGGCTTTACCCGGATCCGGGCCACCCCATCTGTCCGAAGTGTCTGGACCGTCGTTCCTTGACGAAGCGGGTACTTGGAATGACTCCCCCCTATTTGGGATCCATAGTGGTGATTGTTGTATTGATGCTCCTTTCTTCTCTTGTGGGGCTGCTGCCGCCTTACTTGAGCGGAAGGGTTTTCTATGACCAGGTATTGGCGGGAGAGGGCCCTCTTGCAGGCAGGATCGGGCTGGTAGTGCTCATGATTTTCGCTGCTCAGCTCTTGGCCCTGCTGATCAATATCGCCCAAGGCCGGGTGAACTCCAGAGTGGCTGCAC
>JAAYMS010000126.1 GCA_012521295.1 Bacillota bacterium | reverse complement strand
GGTGATAAGATTATGAACTCGCCGAACAATATCGACTACACCATCACCATCAACGGTCTTGACCTCGGCGATCCTGAGTTGAACGCACGTTCTATCGCTCTGGGCTACCCAGGTGTAGATGCACGGTTCATCACCCGGGCGTATGAGCTTACCAACAGAGATGCTCGCTATGGTCAGAACGTCAGTGTAGGCGAAATCGTAGCTGAAGAAGGCATGGGCCCTGTATTGACTGAGAAACGGGATAACCTCCTGGTGCAGGCTGTAGTAGCTAAGCCAGAAGAGTTCGACTCGGTCTGGGATCGTGGCTTCCAAGACTATCTCCGTTCCGGCGGCCAGGCTATCATTGATGAGCGGGCTGCCAAATACGACAAGTTCTACGGCGACAACTAATCAATAAAAGCCATCCTTACACGCTCAGGAGCCGCTGGAAGAATCAGCGGCTCCTGTGCTGTTTAGTGAGAATTAACGGAAAAGAAAAACAAGTTATATTGCTATTTTCTGTTAAAGGAGTAGGTCATAACGCGCAGAAGATACAAATGGAACACTTAATTGCAATTGCAATGGTCAAGAAAGAGGGAAATCAATGCTGAAGAATTTCAAGTTGTCACACAAACTGACCACCGGATTTGCTATAACGTTGATTCTCAGTACACTTGCTAGCCTTGTGGCCATTATGTACATGGGCCAGATTACGAACTCTACCGAAAGGCTCTATACTGAACCCTATGCCATACATACGGCCTCTCTATGCATCTTAGCTAAGGTAAACAACATCTCGCTTCACATGAAGGATGTATTAAAGAGTACCAATCGGGCAGAGATTACACAGTATGAGGAGTCGATCAATCTCATAGAACAAGATATTCTAGCTGACTTCGCACTTATCTATGAGAATATTAACGGTGACACAACCGTGGTTGATGAAGCACTTGCTGCTTTTAACGATTGGAAACCAATTCGAGACGAAATCTTGCGTCTGCAGAAGCTTGGTAGAATGGTTGATTCAACCATGATTCAGAGGGACGAAGGCGACCCTCAGATCGCTCTGATTGACGAGCGCCTCCAAGCACTCGTAGAACTAGCTGAGCAGCATGCAGCGGATTTCTATGCAGACGTAATGGCAAACGCTTCTGACGCCCGCCAGACAGTATTTGTCTTCTTGGGAGTAGCGTACATAGCTGCTATTGCAGCTGCGGTCTTTATAACGCGAAGTATCACAAAACCAATTGGAAATCTGGTTCAATTTACCCAGGAGATTGCTACGGGTAATCTCGCCACACCGGCCTTGGACGTTAAGGGCCGCGATGAGATCAGTTTCTTGAGCATGGGCCTAAATACGATGCGGGACGGCTTGCGTGCTCTTGCCACCTCTGTTAATGAAGCCGTTGATTCGGTGACTGTTTCTGCAGAACAGATGTCTGCAGCTACACAGGAAACAAGCGCTTCGATTGAAGAATTGGCAAGCGCTGCAAATCAGTTTGCCAATTCGGTGGACAGCCTGAGCAACGATGCTGAAGAAATGGCTACCTCTGCTAAGAGAACCCATGAGCTGGCTGGTCAGGGTGAGGCTGAGATTGCACAGACTATCCAGATGATGAATGAGATCCGTGAAGTGGTCAACGCTCTGGCTACAAGCATCGCTGAGTTAGGCCAGCAGTCCGCTGAGATTGGTAAAATTGTGGTTCTCATCACAGACATTGCTGATCAGACCAATCTCTTAGCTTTGAATGCTGCCATCGAGGCTGCTCGCGCTGGCGAGCAGGGACGCGGCTTTGCGGTGGTGGCTGATGAAGTGCGTCAGCTGGCTGAGCAATCAGCAAGAGCTGCCGGCGAGATTACGCAGCTGGTAAATCACATTCGTTCCGCAGCTCAAGATTCGATCAAGTATGCCGATGCTGGTACTGCGCTGGTTCAGGATGGTACTGAAGTGGCCACTAAGACCGGGCGCTTGTTTGGCGAGATCACAAGCATCATCGATGAGCTGGTAGAAAGAATCAGTGCTGTAGCGACGGCAAGCCAAGGCCTGGCAGCCGGTGCTGTAGAAATGGGTGCAACCACCGAAGAACAGTCGGCTTCGGCTCAGCAGATGGCTTCGTCCGCTGCACAGGTGGCCCAAGCAGCCGCACTGGTCAAACAGGAACTCGCTCGATTCAAGCTATAGAGTATTGCAGACAGCACCAATCACTAGATGGTTGGTGCTGTTTTTGTATGTAATTGGGTGAAAATAAAAACAAATCATTTTGTAAAATTAAGTTAAAGGAATAATGGGGGCGGGAGAGAAGATATTCATCAGAATTCTTCGTATAGAGGAAAGAGGGAAAGCAATGTTCAAGCGATTTCGGTTATCACACAAACTCACTACAGGATTTGCAATTACCCTGATTATCAGCACACTAGCAAGTCTTGTAGCGATCACGTACATGAATCAGATTACCAGATCGACTGAACGATTGTATAATGAGCCCTACGCTGTCCATACTGCTGTTCTGCGCATAGCGGCTAATGTGAATGACATTTCGCTTCTCATGAAGAACATACTCAAGACGAGCAACCGGGCCTTGATTGAAGAATATGAAGGGAAGATCAATGCTCTAGAGCAGCAGGTGCTGGATGATTTTGCACTTGTCTATGAACAGTTTGACGGCGATACCGCCTTGGTTGATGAAGCTCTTGCAGCAGTGACTGATTGGAAACCAATGCGCGATGAAATTCTTCGTTTGCATAAGATGGGGCGTGTTGTGGATGCCGGCAAACTTGAGGCAGAGACAAGTGATCCGCACACAGAGGTTATCGAGGAGCGTATCGATTTGTTGGTGGAATGGGCCAGTCAAGCTGCTGCTGAGTTTTATGAAAGTGCAATGTCTCAGGCCGAACGAGCTCGGGGGGCGGTGTTTGCTGGCCTAGCTGTAGCGTATGTTGCAGCAATTCTGGCTGCAGTACTGATTGCTCGCAGCATTGCCAAGCCCGTTGGGCACCTGGTAAGCTTCACAGAGAGTATTGCCGAAGGCAACTTGGCAGTCACAACGTTGGAAGTCAAGGGCAATGATGAAATCAGTACTCTCAACCGTGGGCTGAACAAGATGCGTGAACAGCTGCGACTTATGGCCGAGTCTATCAATGCAGCTGTCGATACGGTAACAGTTTCTGCTGAGCAAATGTCAGCTGCAACCCAGGAGACTAGTGCTTCTATTGAAGAGTTAGCCAGCACTGCCAATGAGTTTGCCAGTGCGGTAGAAAACCTGAGCAGTGATGCGGAGGTAATGACTCGCTCCGCACGGCGCACCTATGAACTAGCCGGGCAGGGCGAGGCTGAGATTTCCAGAACTATCGAGATGATGAACGAGATCCGCCAAGTGGTTAATTCGCTGGCTGACAGGATCAACAAGTTGGGTCAGCAGTCTGAACAGATTGAGAGATTCGTGCTCCTCATTACGGAGATTGCCGAACAGACCAATCTCTTGGCACTGAACGCCGCCATCGAAGCCGCCCGGGCTGGTGAGCAGGGCCGCGGCTTTGCTGTGGTGGCAGATGAAGTTCGTCAGCTTGCGGAGCAGTCCGCAAGAGCAGCGGGTGAAATTACCGAGCTTGTTGCCGAGATACGTGAGTCAGCGGAGGATTCGATTCAGTATGCCGGCTCCGGGACATCACTGGTGCAGGAAGGTACTGAAATAGCAGCCAAAACAGGCCGCATGTTTGGTGAGATTACCGCAATCATTAATGAACTTGTAGAACACATCAATGCAGTTGCTTCGGCTAGCCAAGACTTAGCTGCTGGTGCCCAGGAAATGGGAGCAACCACCGAAGAGCAGTCCGCTTCGGCTCAGCAGATGGCTTCTTCGGCGGCTCAAGTGGCTCAGGCTGCGGCTGAAGTCAAGACACTGATGGCTAGGTTCAGACTGTAAGTAGGAGGAAGGTCATGACCGAGACAAAGAGCTTTTTAACTCTTCCTCGCCTGATCAGCGACGGTATGGTTATACAGCGTGAGAGGCCGGTCAAGATTTGGGGCTGGGCTGAGCCAAATAGCTCCGTCTGCGTCAAGTTCTTAGGAAGTGAATGTACTACCGAGGCCGGCGCAGAAGGTTCGTGGGAGGCTGAGCTGCCTCCGCTCGGTGCAGGCGGGCCGTTTGAAATGGAGATTCGGTCAGGCGATGAGGCGGTAGTAATCAGAGACATCTTAGTAGGTGACGTCTGGCTGACGGGCGGTCAGAGCAATATGGAGCTTCCTATGTATCGGGTGGACACCATGTTCCCTGATGAGATTGCTAACAGCACTAATCCATCTATTCGGGAATTTCGAGTGCCGCAGCACTACGATTTCAAGGAGCCGCAGAGTGATATCCAGGGAGGGGTTTGGGCTTCAGCTTCTCCAGAGACAGTGCCCCATTTCTCGGCAGTCGGTTATTTCTTTGCCAAAGCTCTTTATCAGGAGTATGGTGTGCCGATCGGCCTGGTCAGCACTGCTATTGGAGGCACTCCTGTCCAAGCTTGGATGAGCCGTGAAGCGCTCGCCCCGTTCTCTACGTATTTGGAGGCAGCGGAGCAGTGTACCGTCGATGGCTATATCGAATCGGTGCAGCAGAAGGAACAGCAGGCACAGGATGAGTGGTACAGTGCACTTAACGAGGCCGATAAGGGCCTCCAGAGTTCACCCCGCTGGTACAGTCAAGCCTACTTGGGTGTGGAGTCTTGGCGTACGCTCAGCATTCCCTGTTCATGGAGTGAAATCGAAGAACTCAGCGGATTGATCGGAGCGGTATGGTTCCGCAGAACCTTCTATATACCTACGAGTCTAGCTGGCAAACCAGCGCGCCTTCTCTTGGGGACCATTGTGGACAGTGATACTGCCTATCTAAACGGGCAAGTAGTCGGAACCACAGGTTATCAGTATCCGCCGCGCAAGTATCAGGTTCCCGCTGGCCTCCTCAAGGAAGGCGAAAACGTGCTCGCAGTACGGGTGATCAGCCATAACGGCAGCGGTGCGTTCGTTAAGGAAAAGCCGTACCAGCTTGAAGTAGACGGTACGATCATTGATCTGTCTGGCGAGTGGCATTATAAAGTTGGAGCAGCTGTAGATACTCCGCTGCCTCCCATGACTTTCTTCCAATACAAGCCTGTGGGGCTGTTTAACGGTATGATCGCACCCATAGTGAAATATGCCCTCAAAGGTGTCATTTGGTATCAAGGTGAATCAAACACCGGGTTCCCTGATGATTACTGTGAGCTCTTCTCGCGCATGATTTCCGATTGGCGCGCAAGGTGGAACCAACCAGAGCTGCCCTTCTTGTATGTGCAGTTGGCTAACTGGCTTCCAGCGGACCGGGAGCCTGGGGAGAGCAACTGGGCGGAACTGCGTCACCAGCAGCTGCTGGCACTGAAAAATCCTCATACAGCGATGGCGGTCATTATCGATGTAGGAGAGTGGAATGACCTTCACCCACTCAACAAACGAGCCGTCGGTGAGCGCCTAGCTCTAGGCGCGCGGGCGCTGGCATATGGTGAGGATATAACCTATTCTGGCCCGATTTATCGCTCGGCGGAAGTTAGAGATGGCAAAGTTTTTATCAGCTTTGACCATGTCGATGGCGGGTTAATGGCGCGCGGTGGGATACCGCTGCGCCACTTCGCCATCGCAGGCTCTGATGGGAAGTTTAGATGGGCGCAAGCAGAGATTGTAGGCGATCAGGTAGCGGTGTGGCATGATGAGGTGCCAGATCCTTCGGTGGTACGCTATGCTTGGGCAGATAACCCGGAGGGCGCTAATCTATACAATAAGGCAGGTTTACCAGCCTCGCCGTTCACGACAGAAAAGACGCCCAGTACGTGATTGTACTGGGCGTTATCCTAATGCGAAACCTCTAGACCAGCCTGGTTGACTGGCTGCTTAGCCCCCTTTTTCATGGCGGTAACTCCGACCAGCATCAAAACTGGGAAGACCATACCTAATAGAAGTCCAGCGCGCAGTCCGATTTGCTCTAAACGAAGCCCTCGTGCAGTGCCCCATTGCTGTATCAAAGCAGAACTCTGACTCCAATCTGAAATAACTCCTGTCAGCCATGGCCCAACAGACGCACCGATATCACCGAAAATCGCCAAGAAAGCAAACATTGCAGTACCGCCCCTAGGGAACTTCGCAGCACTCAAACTCAAGGTCCCCGGCCACATCAAGCTCACTGACACTCCACACAGAGCGGCTCCGAGTAGAGCCAACAGCGGAGCATTTGCAAATACTGCCAAGCCGTAGCAGACAATGCACAGCAGACTGCAGGCTTGGAGAGCGGTCTGCAAGTTGATTTTATCGCCTCGCACACCATAGAATGTGCGCCCTATTGCCATAAAGAGAGCGAAGAGTGCTGGGCCGACCAAGTCACCTACTACCTTGGGAACACCCAACCCCGTCTCAGCAAACAAGCTGGACCACTGAGACATCGTAATCTCCGAAGACCCTGCGCTCATCATGAGGAGAAGCGCCAGGAAAAACACTGGTGAGCGCAGCAGCTCAGAGACGGGCATCGTTTTTCCGTCGGGAACGAGGGGGAGAATGGGGACTCGGGCAAATTTGAACGCATTGTAGAGTGGGATAAGAGCCCACATAATAGGAATATAGTTCCAAATACCTCTACCGAAGAGCCAGATTAACAGAGTGGTTACGACTACTACAGTCATCTGTCCCCAGCAGTAAAAAGAATGGAGCAGGCTCATGTTGGCCGCTTTTCCATCGGTGGGTAGTGACTCCACAATTGGGCTGCCGACAATATCAATGATACCGCCGCCGATTGCTGATAAGAACACGGCAATTATCAGTGCCAAGTTCGTATTAGCCATCAATAGGGGAAGGATTCCTAAGGATGCAAGGCCTACCGTGCACAGCACGTGGGCGGCAACGGCCAAAGTACGGTAGCCAATACGGTCAGCATACCTTATGGATAGAATGTCGACGGCGAGCTGTGTTCCGAAATTAACGAGTACCAACCGGCCCAACATCTCAAAGGAAAGCCCAAATTCTTCATGAAAGATAACAAAAAATAGAGGTGTTAAGTTGTTGTTGATCGCTTGGACAGCAAAGCTGATGTAACTTGCGTAAAGCGTTGGCTTATACTTTTCCGGCAACGATGCTCCTCCTTTTTATCGTCAATTAACACATCATGCCTATAATAGCAGATCTGAATCGGCAAAGAAAGGTCAAAACAAATTCGTTTCCACCAGGCGTCTACTCCGAGCGAAAAATTAACAAAGTGGGGCAAACCACAAAATAAAGAAAACAATCCACCTTCATTGTTTGACAAATTTATGATATTGTAATTACAAACCGTAAAGATCGCATTGGGAGGAAGGGGGGCTGGCCTAGCGCGCAGCTTGTTAAGTAAGGTGTTGTGTTGGAGCATCTTAGGTCTTCAGAAGAATCCAAACTCGAAAGGAGTAGTATTTTTCCATGAAAAGACTTGTGCTCGTTGCTTTGTTAGTTCTTGTCGTAGCATTTTCCGGTGTTGCCGCAGCTCAGGTTCGCGTAGGTGTAGCAATGCCTACCCAAAGCCTACAGCGCTGGAACCAAGACGGGGCCAACATGAAGGCTATGCTTGAAGAAGCCGGTTATGTTGTTGACCTGCAGTATGCCAACAATAACGTTGCACTTCAGGTTTCCCAGATTGAGAACATGATTCTCAATGGTGCTGACATTCTCGTTATCGCTTCTATCGACGGTTCTTCTCTTGGTACAGTTCTGGAACTGGCTAAGGAAGAGGGCATCGTCGTAATTGCCTATGACCGTCTGATTATGGAAACTGATGCTGTTTCCTACTATGCTACCTTTGACAACTACATGGTTGGTACCATTCAGGGACAGTACCTCGTAGACCGCCTCGGACTGGAAACCCTCGAAGGCACTGTAAATATTGAGCTCGTCGCCGGTTCTCCTGACGACAACAACGCTCGCTACTTCTATCAAGGTGCTTTCGACGTAATTGAGCCTTATATCAACGCTGGCAAGGTTCGCATTCCTTCTGGCCAGATCAAGTTCGAAGAAGTTGCCACACCAACTTGGGCTTCTGAAGTAGCTCAGGCTCGGATGGATAACCTCATTGCTGCCAACTACTCTGATGGCACACCTCTGCACGCAGTACTCTGCTCCAACGACTCTACAGCGCTGGGCGTTACCAACGCTCTGATCAACGCTGGATTTGAAGCAGATAACTGGCCCATCATTACTGGCCAAGACTGCGACATTGCTAACGTAAAGAACATGATCGCTGGCCGTCAGGCAATGTCCGTGTTCAAGGATACTCGGACTCTGGCCGCTAACGTAGTAAAGATGATCCAGGCTATCGTTAATGGTGAAGAAGTACCAGTTAACGATACAGAGACCTACTTCAACGGCGTTTACACTGTACCAACCTATCTCTCGGCTCCAGTATTCGCTGACATCAACAACTACGAAGAGCTGTTGATCGATAGCGGTTACTACACCAGAGATCAGCTGGCTAACTAAACGAGATTGCTGCTGCGGATGGGCAGATCCTGCCCATCCGCTCCTGTAGTGCGGGAGGGTAAAATCTTGGCTAAGAAACTACTGGAAATGCGTTCCATTACCAAGGAATTTCCGGGTGTAAAAGCCTTGGATAATGTGAACCTCACGGTCTACGAGGGGGAAATTCACGCGCTTGTCGGTGAGAATGGTGCGGGCAAGTCTACATTGATGAACGTACTCAGTGGTGTGTACCCCTATGGCTCGTATACGGGGGATATTTATTTTGATGGGCAGGAATGCCGGCATACAAGCATCTCTGATTCGGAACGCCTCGGGATTGTCATCATTCACCAAGAGTTGGCTCTCATACCCTATTTGTCCATAGGCGAAAACATGTTCCTTGGCAATGAACAGCATGTGCGGGGGAAAATCAACTGGAACCTCACTTTTAAGAAGGCTGAAGAATACATGCGCCTCGTTGGCCTTGATGAGGATCCCCGCATGCTCGTAAAAGACCTCAGCGTGGCCAAACAACAACTTCTTGAAGTCGCCAAGGCTCTAGCTAAGAACGTGCGCCTGCTCATCCTAGACGAGCCCACCTCTTCGTTGAACGACGAAGACTCGAAAAAGATCTTAGATCTCCTGCTGCAGCTTCGCAAAGAACGGGGAATTTCGTCGATCATTATTTCTCACAAACTCAATGAGATTTCGTATGTCGCTGACCGCATCACGGTTTTGCGGGATGGCTCAACTATAGAGACTTTGGATAACCGTACCGATGAAGTGAGCGAAGAGCGCATTATTCGAGGAATGGTCGGCCGGGAAATGACTGAGCGTTATCCAGCTCGTTCTGACACTATTCGGCCAGAAGTGGGTTTTGAGGTTCAAAACTGGACGGTCTACCATGAGCTTTATCCTGAACGGAAGGTTGTAGACAATGTCTCGCTGAAGGTGCACAAAGGGGAAGTAGTAGGCGTCTATGGGCTGATCGGTTCTGGCCGAACCGAGCTTGCCATGTCGATCTTCGGGCGTGCTTATGGGAGGAACATCTCCGGGACGCTCTTGAAAGATGGCCAGCCGCTGGAGCTTTCTTCGATACCAGAGGCTATTGCAGCCCGCATCGCCTACGTAACGGAGGACCGTAAAGTAAGCGGATTGGTACTGATGAATAGTATCACGCACAATATAACCCTCAGTCGGATGGAACTTGTCGCGAAGAAGGGACGCATTGATAAAGACCTCGAACGCCATGAGGCGGAATCATTCCGAAAGAGGCTGGATATCCGCACACCCAGTGTTGAGCAAAAAGTAGAAAACCTATCGGGGGGAAATCAGCAGAAGGTCTTGCTTGGCAAATGGATCTTCTCTCAGCCCGACGTGCTGATGCTCGATGAGCCGACCCGGGGCGTGGACGTGGGAGCAAAGTACGAGATCTACCAGATTATCAACAGTCTGGCTGAAGAAGGTAAGTCCATAATTCTGATATCATCAGAGCTCCCTGAAATCTTGGGAATGTGCGACCGTATCTATGTCATGAACCGGGGCCGTATCATCGCTGAACTTCCCAACGACAAGGTCACTCAAGAGGATATTATGAACCGGATTATGCAAGACAGCAAAGGGGAGATCGGAGCATGAGCAGCTTGCGAACCACAGTGCGCAACAGCCTCAGACAGTATATGATGCTCTTGACGCTGTTGGCTATCATTTTGATTTTCCAGGTACTGACTAACGGCGTTTTGCTCAAACCAATGAATGTATCTAATCTAATCTTTCAAAACGCCTATGTCGTAATCCTGGCCGTGGGGATGCTGATGTGTATCCTTACCGGTGGTAACGTTGACCTCTCAGTAGGTTCTCAGGTAGCATTGATCGGTGCTTGTGCAGGAACGTTCATCATCACATGGGGTTGGAACTCTCATTTATCAATCCTGCTCTGCCTGCTGATTGCCATTGCACTTGGAGTGTGGCAGGGATTCTGGATCGCATACGTGCGCATACCTCCTTTTATCGTTACTCTGTCGGGTATGCTGGTATTTAGAGGCCTGACCTTGATTGTACTCAATGGTATGACATTGGCACCTTTCCCAAAGGATTATCTGGCCTATTCAACGGGATATATTCCTGACCTTTTCCCGGAATGGCAGCTCTTTGGCCTACGCAACACTACAGCACTCTTGATCGGAATTATCATTGCAGTTGTCTATGCCCTGGCGCAGATCGGTAGTTACCGCTCACGCCAGAAGAAGGGGTATTCGGTCGAGAGCATGTGGACTCTCCTGATCAAGATCGCTTTGATCAGCTTTGGGATTATCTGGCTGTTCTACACACTCGGAGCATACCGGGGTGTGCCTATGGTACTGATTACGGTGGGGATTGTACTCCTGGTTTACACCTACATCACATCTCAAACTGTGATCGGGCGCCATCTGTACGCCTTGGGTGGAAATGAAAAGGCAGCGCGCCTATCTGGTGTTAAGACACGCTTCTTACTCTTCTTAGCCTACGTGAACATGGCTTTCTTGGCGGGAGTGGCTGGCATTGTATTTGCGGCCCGTCTAAACTCCGCATCACCACAGGCAGGCCAGTCCTTCGAGCTTGATGCCATTGCTGCTTGTTTCATTGGTGGCGCTAGTGCTTACGGCGGAATTGGAACCGTAGGCGGTGCCTTAGTCGGAGCCATGATCATGGGTGTACTCAATAACGGTATGTCCATCATGGGAATTAGCTCCAACGTCCAGCAGGTAGTGAAGGGCTTAGTTCTGCTTGCCGCAGTCGCCTTTGACGTAATCAGCAAGCAGCAGGTTACGCTAAAACTGCCTTTCTTTGAACGCAAAAGCCGCAGTCAGACAAGAAGTGCCTAACG
>JAAYMS010000125.1 GCA_012521295.1 Bacillota bacterium | reverse complement strand
TCAAAACCGGGTGTGGTATAGCGCTTGCCCAGCCTGGTAAACTGAGCATTAGTAAGCTGCCGAAGGGGGAGCGGAGAATTAGAGATCACCTCAAGGTTGATTCCTCGGGGCAGCTGAAGCACTAGGTTGGCAACGCCGCTTCGGATCTGAATCCTTTGGTCTTTTTTTGGCTCTGCTACGTTGATGCGGAGGTTCGTGATACCAGCGTTCACAGTTATCGTAGACCAATTAAGCTCTGTTAGGTCCATTTGGCCTGAAGCAACACCAGCGTTGATTGTGGTTTCCCAAGAAGGATAGGTTGGCAGCGTGATCCTCAGGGGCTGCAGGCCTGTACTCCAGCGTGAGCGGGCAGTTAGGCTGAAACGGTTCCGGCCCTGGACCGATGACACGTGAGTCGTGCGGATCATAACCGACGATCCGGTGGCGTTCACCTGGTTACCGGGTACTTGGCTGCTTCCTTTCAAATCGAGCCTTATACCGGGCATGTCGTTAAGAATAAGCTCTGCTGACGGTGTGGCAGTGGGTGCTGTAATACTCCGTGTCGGCAGAGTATGCCAATCGATGCGCTCAGGGATGGCGGCCGGGCCATTGAGCGCAAAGACGACCGCGATCACGATTGACAGCGGAGCTGCCAGAGAAAGAACCCCGCGCGGGAAGATCAGTTCCAGCCCTAGTGCAATGAGGATGATCGGCCATAACCTTATGAGGTTAGCCCAGGAAAACGCTGGGAACCATCCAAGAGTCTGTCCCAAGAGAAGCACTCCAACTACCAGAATGATTGTTCCGGTGGTTAGTTTCCCGCTTTTCATAGGCGATCTCCAAACCCCCGTACCAGGAGAGCCCCGCCCACAAGAATTAAAACGATGGGCAGGATAATGCTCCAGTCGAGGGGAATCACCAGTCGGAGGAGGAGAACAACTCCAACTCCGATTAGGAGAAACCCGAGGTTCTTGGAGTTATTTCCTTCTGTGAGAGAGCGGACTGTACGGCGCATGTTGTCGATGCCGCTGTGTTCTTCCCCGGGATAGACTGTATGATCGTGAGGCCGTTCTGGAATCACAAACATACCGACAAAATAAAGTAGAATCGTAATGCCATTTAGCCAAACACCTAAGACGAACAACAGCCTGACAATTGTAGGATCGATGCCGAAATACTCGGCAATTCCGCCTGCTACTCCTCCGATTAGTTTGTCTCGGGACAAATAAAGCCTGCGATCATTCATGGTAAACACCTTCCAAGCTGTGATTTTTGTTATGATCAAGGATATTCCACAACCTAAGCGGAAATCCTTGCTAAGTGAGTCTGCCCTCACAGTTGCCGACGCATCGACGAATTCTTATATATAGCAGGTAGGATGATGAGACTCTATTCTGAAGGGGGTTTAAGGAGTGGATGTGTCAGGACACACCCGGATGTTTTCTCCGGTAGATAATGATAAACTAAACATAGCCCAGACACTGCATACTGTCTGCCGGGCGCTGGAAGAGAAGGGGTATAATCCTTTGGATCAGATTGTGGGATATCTCGTTTCAGGTGATCCATCATATATAACTTCTCACCTAGAAGCACGGCAGATGATTCAAAGAATCGAAAGGAACGACTTACTTGAAGAAATCGTCAGCTTTTATCTCAGCAAGTTGCCGGAACGAGGGGGTGAACTCTAGATGGCTAGGTTGATTATCGAAGGTGGCCGGCCACTGCAGGGAACGGTTAATATTAGTGGCGCTAAGAATAGTGCTTTAGCAATCATTGTGGCAGCCGCGCTGGCGACTGAGGGTGAATGTGTTCTAGAGAATGTCCCTCGTGTAGGCGATGTGGGTACTATATGTCTAATCTTAAGGAGCCTCGGTGTCGAAGTTTGGTTCGACAAAGAAGGGCTGCTTCACGTGAACGGCCGCACACTGAGCAGGTACCAAGCCCCCTATCATCTGGTTCGGAAGATGCGTGCATCGTTCTACACTGCTGGTCTTCTGCTGGCTCGTCTAGGAAGGGCAGAGGTTCCGCTGCCAGGAGGATGCGCTATTGGTTCCCGTCCAGTTGACTACCACATCCGCGGTTTTTCTCAGATGGGAGCCGAGGTAACCATCGAACACGGGTTTATGAAAGCGGCCTGTGAGCGACTTAAGGGGACTCACTTTTACATAAATCGTTCAAGTGTGGGGACCACGGTCAATCTGATGATAGCTGCCTCGTTAAGTGAGGGTGTCACGGTTCTGGAGAATGCGGCCAAGGAACCCGAAGTTGTCGATTTAGCGATTTTCCTCAACGGGATGGGCGCCAAGATCCGTGGTGCAGGTACTGATGTGATTCGCATCGAGGGAGTTCCTTCGTTGAGAGGTATCGAGTACAGTATCATTCCTGATCGGATTGAGGCCGGTACGTTTATGTGTGCCGCTGCCATTACGGGCGGAGACGTGACTTTGAAAAACGTTGTTCCCGAACACCTCAGAGCACCCATTCTTAAGCTTGAAGAGGCGGGAGTTACAATTGAGAAGGGTGCAACCGAATTACGGGTTATTGCATCTGATAGGCTGCTCCCCATTGAGGTGGAGACCACGCCCTATCCTGGTTTCCCCACCGATCTTCAGCAGCCGTTTGTTGCCTGCATGACAGTTGCCGATGGCACCAGCGTCATCAGGGAGACCATTTTTGACCGTTTCCGTTACGTCGATGAGCTCAGGCGAATGGGCGCAGATATCAAGACTGAGCGAGAAACGGCGATTATCCGAGGGGTTCCTAAGTTGACTGGTGCTCCCGTGGAGATTACTGACTTGAGAGCGGGTGCTGCCTTGGCTATTGCAGCTCTGGCCGCGGAAGGGACAACCGAGCTTTATGGAATCGAAATACTAGACCGCGGCTATGAGGGCTTTGAGGACAAACTCCGTGCCCTTGGAGCCGCAGCTAAGAGAGAAGAAACAATCGAAGGTATTGACATTTTCGCCGCTGAGTCACCTCTACAGGCGTAAGTGTGAACAGAGCTGAGGCTGGGTTAGGGACCCAGCCTTTTTGTAACATCCAAGTTGACCGTTACAATATCAGAAATGACGAGATACTTGAGGTTCACCTCAAACTGGTGCTGCTCGACCGTCAGGATTCTTCTATGAAAGATCGCCTGAACAAGAGTGGGATCGACCGCAGCCACTTCCTGCCCAATTAAGCCGTCGAGCAGCTCACGGGCAGCACCGGTTAGTTTTAGGGTCAGGTGCTGATCTCCGGCATCGAGCTGCACAGCAACAGACCGCACAACCCTGGTGCGCCTTTCGGACAAGCTCTGCTCTAGAAGTTCGATTCGGACTCTACTCTCGCTCAGCTCACTTGCGAGCGTGTCCCGTTCTATGTAGAGGCTATCCACCAGTTCCAAAGTGAAAAGCATAGTACCCGCTGCGCCGCAGATCAGGCCAAACAGATAGAATGCTAAAGCTGCGCGCAGTGCTTTTTTCGTTATAGCCAGGAACACACTATTCACCGCCTGTGAGGGTCATGATCAGCCAGTGTCCAAGAGCAGAGCCCATTAATGCCGCAGTGATTATCGCTAACTGTCTGATTAGGGCCATGACCTGGCCTGAGAAGAGCCCGCTCTCGATCACCCGCAGAGTTGGGAAGGTACCGCCGATCGCGACCACAACCGCCCACATTCTGAGAATCCGGGCGAGATTCCGCATTTGTGCTGCTGGTGGAACCTTGGTGAACAAGGCTGCGGCTCCGCCGAAGATGCAGCCACCGACAAGGACTCCCAGACTGGACGCAAAGGCCAACAGGATTTCTCGAAAGACCCGCAGAAGCATTACATATCCCCCATGCCAAGTCTATGCATGATGCGCGGGAAGTTTGTCACGGAGGGGGTGACGGTTTGGCTGTTCAGCTCTTTTGCCACAGTGACTATTCGCTCTTGGAAGCACCAATCCGAATCTCAGAGCTTGTTGAGCATGCCCGGAACCTTGGATTCAGCGCTGTTGGCTTAACAGACCACAATACCACGGCGGGCCATGTTGAGCTTGCCCGTGCCTCTAGGGTCCATGGCTTGACGCCTGTCTATGGACTTGAGTTAGATGTGATCCATTCAGGCATACCCCCGAGTAGGATAGTGCTTTATGCTAAGAACCACAATGGGTATCACAATCTGCAGCGGCTTGCTTCGCTGCCCCATCCCGTTGACACTAGCTCCTTGGCGAAGCATGCTCAGGATTTGGTTATGGTAACGGGTGGGCCGCACAGTGCCTTACAGGCCTTGATCGAGGGATACCGCGAGGAAGACGCCTTAAGGCTTGCTCGGTGGTACACAGAAGTCTTTGGACGTGCCTGGTATGCTCAATTGGTCTGGGATACTCCCGCCCAGAAAGAAAACGCGTACAGGCTTGCGTCACTCTTTGGAGAAGACCGCTGTGCGGCTGGGCAGAACGTTTATTTTCTAACAAACGAAGATAAATTACTTTACCGGGCGCTGGGAGCGATCCGGGAGAACGTTTCTTTAGAACAAGTTGACGTTCACTCAAGAGCGATGCTTTCTTCGGAAGAGTTGACCCGCGAGTTTGCAGATTTTCCGATTGCCCTAGAGAATGCCCTCCGGATTGTCGAAGAGTGCAGTTTTGATCTACCGCGCCAAACTAAACTGCCTACACTCCCTGAAACTCGGGACTGGAGACAAGCAGTCTATGCTGGCGCCGAGCAACGATATGGGCAGCTCGGTGAAAATGTCAAAAATAGAATAGAATATGAAATGAGTATTATAGAAGAGATGGGCCTAGCAGACTATTTCCTCGTAGTGGCGGATATCGTCCGCTTTGCCAAGAACCATGGTATTCCTGTTGGGCCCGGGCGGGGCAGTGCGGCCAGCAGTGCCGTTGCTTACTGTCTAGGAATAACCGAAGTGGATCCAGTGGCATATGGCTTGGTCTTCGAGCGTTTTCTCAATAAGGATCGTCATAACTTGCCCGATATAGACCTGGACTTTTGCTACGAGCGCCGGGGAGAGGTCATTCGATATGTTAAGGAACGCTATGGTGCTGAGCATGTAGCTCTAATAGGCACCTACGGAACTTTTGGGGAACGCAATGCCGAAACACTGCTCAGACAGGCAGCAGGCACCAGGCTCAATGACACTCAGATACGTCAGCTCACCAATAAAATGGCCGGGTTAAAGCGTCATTTTTCAACCCATGCTTCGGGTGTTGTGATATCTGCAGAACCCATCACGCGGTACCAAGCCGTACGTTCTGATCGGGAGATGGCTGTCACCCATGGTGATATGCACTCGCTCGAGTGGCAGGGCCTCTTGAAAATCGACCTGTTGGGGTTGAGGACCTTGTCATTCCTGAAACATGCCGAAGCAGAGGTGCAGAAAACTGATCCTGATTTTAAGCTAGATAGGATCCCTCTCGATGACAAGAAGACGCTTGATTTGCTGTCATCCGGGTGTTCAGTCGGAATCTTTCAGCTAGAGAGCAGTCTCTTCCAAGACCTGCTTCGACAGATGCGGCCTCGTTCGTTCTTGGAAATGGCCGCGCTGCTCGCCCTCGGTAGGCCTGGTCCACTGTCAATGTTCCCGCAGTATCTTACTAACCGGGCGAACCCCGAATCCATTAAGTATGCACACCCGGTGATGAGCGAGATCTTGTCCGAAACGTATGGCCTGGCGATTTATCAGGAACAGGTAATTCAGTTAGGCCACCGTTTGGGTAAGCTGAGTATGAGTCAGGCAGATCTGCTGCGCACAGCAATCAGCAAGAAGGACGCCGAATTGATTAAGAACCTAGCTCCTGCGTTTCTCCAAGGATGCCGCGCCAACGGGTTGTCAACTCAAGAGGCGCAGCGTTTGTTCAGCAGCATTCAGAGGTTTGCAGGATATGCCTTCAACAAGGCACATAGTGTAAGCTATGCCTTGATCTCTTGGCGAGCAGCGTATTTGAAGGCTCACCATCCGCAGGTCTTCTTCACTTCTTTGATGGAGGGCCACTCTGGGGAAAGCCTGCGCCCGTACATTCTAGAATGCCGCCGTTTGGGCATTCCTGTTTACGCTCCCGATGTGCAGCGGTCTGACGTTGGCCATATTGCGGAAGGGGACGGGATTCGTTTAGGATTAAGCGCGATAAAACATGTTGGTACCCACGGTGCGAAGGCTATTGTTGATGCTCGCCAGATGGCGCCCTTTCGAAACATAAATGATTTTCGCCGCCGGGTTAACTTGCCGGGCCAGGCATTGACTGCCCTTTCCCAAGTTGGTGCGTTAGATGGGATGGCCGGAATCCGCGAACTTCCAAGCCCTCTCACCAAACTGCATGCCCAGCGCGAGCTATTGGGAGCGTATATCTCTGACCATCCTGCCAGCAGGTTTATGACATTTCTCCGTCAAATTAGCGGGGGACTAGCATTTGCGGCAGGGGAAGTTAGTAGACTTCGAGAAAAAGAAGGATTGGTGATGGGTGAACTAGATGATCCCGACGGATTTGTTGAATTCACCATTCCGCAGAAGGCCTTTCAGGGCAAAGCCGGCGACTTGACTGCGGTCTTCGGTTCCTGGAAAGATGAAGTGCTCTGCGGCGAGTGGGCGTTTCCTCTTGGCCCAACTCTAGTACTTGTTCCGAGAGATGAGGCGCTCATCGAGCTGCAGGAGATTCTTACCCAACACAGCGGGAAGGTACCCGTTGTGCTGCGACTGGGTAGAGATGTGCTGCACATCCTTCCACAAAGATATTGGGTAAGTCTGGATCGGGCCCTAACCAGTGCCCTCGACAACTGCTGCCGCGCTGTCCAGGTTTTTGATCCCTGGAACCAGCAGGTTGATTTGTAGATTGATAGAACAAAAGGAGTGGGAGCATGGATATGAAGGCTGATTTTGTAATCATCCAGGCCCTCGAGAATGGAGTAACAATCAGCGGTCTCACGCGGGGTTCAGATACCAAGTTTCATCATTCTGAGAAGTTAGACAAAGGTGAGATCATGATTGCACAGTTTACAGAACACACCTCGGCAATTAAAATAAGAGGGAAAGCCAAGGTATTAAGTAGTGTTGGAACCATCAACCCAGAGGGTTAAGAACACAAAGGAGGACATGACGCCATGTGGACGGTTGTCTACATCGCTCCTAACCGGCCCGTTGCTGAGATGCTGAAAGGATTGCTGGAAAACGCAGGCATCCTCGTGATGTTGAGGCCGATCGGGGTTCCCCATGCCGGGGCTTCGGGAAGTGTAGAAATTTTAGTATCTGAATCCGAGGCAGAGGAAGCAAATGAGATCATCGCATCTTCCTTTGGCTCATAAAGGTGGTTCAAAATGCTGAATGTTTTTCGGAGTAGGCCGAAGTATGCCAAGGTGCAGCGGACTGACGGAGAACAGCGCCGGGAGTTTCCTGATAATCTCTGGACCCGCTGCGATAGATGCGGTCAGATGCTTTACAACAAAGAACTGGAAAAAGCGATGCATGTCTGCGCATGCGGACACCATTTTCGCTTATCTGCCTATCAGAGGCTCAGCATGGTTGCTGATGAAGGGAGTTTCATACCGTTCGCTCCGGTGTATTCAGTTGACCCTTTGGGGTTCCCTGGATACGGAGAGAAGCTTGTCAAGGCACAGGAGCTTACCGGGCTTGACGATGCAGTGTTGATCGGTCATGCCCAAATTGACGGCTATCCTGTGATTCTCGCCATAATTGATTTTTCGTTTATTGGCGGAAGCATGGGTTCGGTGGTTGGCGAGCAGCTGACTAGAGGTTTCGAACGGGCCTTAGAAGAGCAGCTCCCGGTGGTCATCTTCTCAGGTGGTGGAGGAGGCGCCCGGATGCATGAGGGTATCTTCAGCCTGATGCAGATGGCCAAGACTGCCCAGGCAGTAGGAAGACACAGTCGAGCAGGCCTTCTCTATATTTCAGTCTTAACTCATCCCACAATGGGCGGGATTTATGCCAGCTTTTCATCTCTGGGGGATATTATTATGGCTGAACCTGGTGCCTTAATAGGATTCGCCGGGCCGCGCATTGTGGAGGAAACCACCAAGCAGAAACTTCCAGAAGGTTTTCAAACTGCTGAATTTGCTCTGGAGCATGGCATGGTTGATATGATTGTAAAACGCGATGAGATGCGCAGTACCCTCAGCCGTCTGCTGCGGTACCACGTGCGGGGTGAGGGCAAGTGATTCAGGTTTACGAGTGGGAAAAGCCCCTAGTTGAGCTTGAGGAACGCATCGCTGATCTGCGTAAGTTTGTGGCCAGCCAGGGTATCGATTTTAACAAGGAACTGACTGAACTTGAAAAAAAGGCAGAGCGTCTGCGTAAAGAAATCTATGAGAATCTCACCCCCTTTCAGAGGGTGATGATGGCCCGCCATCCAAAGCGTCCCACGGCCCTAGATTATATCAATATGCTGTTTGAGGAATTCGACGAGCTGCACGGTGATCGCACCTATCGAGATGACCCGGCGATTGTCGGAGGAATCGGAGTATTCGAAGGGCAGCCGGTCACAGTGATTGGTTCGCAGAAAGGCCGTGACACCAAGGAGAACTTGGTACGGAATTTCGGACTGCCGCATCCAGAAGGTTACCGCAAGGCGTTGCGGTTGATGAAGCAGGCTGAGAAGTTTCATCGCCCGATAATCACCTTTATTGACGTGGTGGGAGCATACCCTGGAATCGAAGCTGAAGAACGGGGGCAGGGATTGGTCATTGCTGAGTGTATTGAGCAGATGTCATTTATAAGTACGCCGATCCTCTGTATCATCACGGGGGAGGGAGGAAGCGGAGGAGCCTTAGCCATTGGGGTGGGAGACCGGATTCTCATGCTTGAACATGCCTGGTATTCGGTGATTTCTCCCGAAATGTGTGCCACCATCTTGTGGCGAGATTCATCCCGCGCAGCTGAAGCAGCGGAGCTCTTGCGGCTTACTCCGGCGGACCTTCTTAAATTTGGTATAATTGATGATGTTATTACTGAGCCCATCGGTGGTGCCCATCGGGATCATGGAACCATGGGGCAGCAGATGCGGGCTTTTATACGCCGTTACTTAGCAGAGATTTCTAAGATACCCGCAGACGAATTGGTAGAACGGCGTCTGGCTCGATTTAGGGCCATCGG
>JAAYMS010000124.1 GCA_012521295.1 Bacillota bacterium | reverse complement strand
TTCATCGAATATTGATTGCATAGAAGATCTCACCTCAGAGTACTTTGTACTCGTCCGACCGGGACGGTGAGATCTTCTTCTTTTTTTCTAAGCCGATTTCCTGTCCTACAGTAACTTTACACTAAGATCGGCCAAGACAGGTATAAGATGATCGACAGATTGCTTGTCGGTCAGCACTGGTTCGAACAGGTCACCTCGCAGCCCGACTCTCTCAGGCATATTTCGTAGGGTAAAATCCTCCGGTTCAATGTACGGCAGTTCGTCCCAAGACACAGGAGCCGATACAGTAGCAGCAGCCGTAGGCCGCGGGCTGTAGACTCCGACTAACGTTTTTCCAGGAGAGTTCTGCAGGTAATCTACATATACTCCCCTTCTCCGCTTGACTAGGCGTTCTAGAGTAACCCTGGAGGGTATGAGCTCCTGCAATAGAACACCAACGAGCTGCGCCACTCCGGCGCTGATCAGAAAACCATACTTGGGAAGGAGCGGTATGTAGATGTGAATTCCTGTCGAACCAGAGGTCTTCGGATAACCTCTAAGATTTAATTGTACTAGAAGTTCTCGACAATGCAAAGCAATTTCGACTGCGTCTCGAAAGCCCAAGGGTGGGGTAGGATCAAGATCAATCAGAATGAAACTCGGAGTGAGGGGGTCGGTGATCTCATATTCGGCAGGATGGAACTCAATGGTACCCTGATTCGCCAGCCAGATTAAGGTGCTTAAGTCGTTCACTAAAACGTAGTTAGTGTCCCCGTGCCTAAAAGTTTCAACCCATTCAGGAGCTGAGCTGGGACAGTTCTTTTGGTAAAAAAACTCCCCAGTGACTCCATGGGGGTAACGTGTAACCGTCATAGGCCTTCTGCGCCAGTGAGGCAGGATTACCGAGGACATGGTGATATAGTACTGCAGCAGGTCACTCTTGGTAATACGCTCTTTAGGCCACAGGTATTTGTCCAGGTTAGTCAGCCGTACAGAACGGCCCTCAATTTCCAACGTCTGCACCTTACCCACCTCCCCCAAGAACACACTCACGCGGAGCTTTGTCCCATCGAAACCGAACAAATACTGGGTGACGGAGACGTCCGCTAGGTGTCAGTTCAGCATACTGAATCTCTGCAACGATATGCGGCTCCAGCCAAATCACCTCTGGGTCACTAGAGAGATTGCAGAACGGACTGTCCTCCGCGGCTAGTCTATCATAAGCCCTGAGCAGAAACTCACCATCTGCCTCCGTCAGTCCGCTTGCCGTACGCCCAAGGTAGATAAGCTCCTCTAGATTCTTGCTGTACTGTCCGACCGCCAGCGCTCGTACTTTGCCCTGCCGCAACACGAGGCCACCGACTACGCAATCTGCGGACTTGAAGATTCGATGTTTTCGCCAAGCATCGGACCGAGTTCCTGGCTGATATGGCGCATCAACCTTCTTACTCACGATACCTTCTAGACCAATCTCCGTAACAGCAGCAAGCAGCTGGTCTCTAGGGATTGTGAAGATAGGCGACAGCATAACCGGGCCTCTCTGCGGCCACAGCTCTTCGAGCCTAGAGCGTCGGCTCTGCCAAGAAAGAGCGCAGATATCCCGCCCCGCGTAAAGCAAGAGGTCAAAAACTATATAGATCACTGTCCTGTCGCGCCCTTTCGCTCTGCGAAGTTCTGAAAACACCGGCAGGCCCCCTGCGCCCAGGGCGACCACCTCGCCGTCGAGGACCAGAGGCTTACCGGGCAGGCTTTCAAGAAAGGGCAGGAGTTGAGGAAAATGAGCGTTCAAGCTGCGCCCCTGACGGCTGAGCAGCTCAATACGATCCCTCTCAACATATGCCAGCGCCCGGTACCCATCCCATTTGATTTCGTGGACAAAGCCAGTCTCATCGTCAAGAGGCCTGGAGGACGCAAGCATAGGCGCTATAAACGGGATCATGTTCTGACCGCCTTGAGCGACGCTTCTAGTGCTGCCATCAGATCAGCTACAGCCTGGTTTTGAGCTGCCGGAGTCGTAACCACATGCGTTTCACCAGCAGCCTTGCTCTCAATCAGTTCTAGGAGGCCGCGACGCCGCTCGTTCACGTATTCTTCAGGCCTGAAAGGCTCTGTGAGGCTGTTAATCAACGATACTGCCATCGCCAGCTCTTTCTCAACCACCGCGGTTTCGGGGATGTCAAGGCGGGTGATGGAGCGAATCTCGTCCGGATAATGCATCGTTTCGAGAGCCAGCGCCCCCTCATATACCCGAACGGCTGCAAGCGCTTGTTTTGTACGAACCGTTATGGATGCGATCCCAATCTTTCCTGCCTGCTGCATGGCTGCGACCAACAGCCGGTATGCTTTTGCACCCGTCTCTGCTGGTTCCAGATAATAAGAGCGATCAAAATAGACCGGGTCGATATCTCTCAGATCAACGAAACGCAGAATGTCCACGGTACGGGAGAGTGTGCCTTGGAAATGTTCCCACTCTTCGTCTGTAATGACCACATATTCGTTTTTTTGGATCTCATAGCCCCGCACAATCTCATCCTGCTCTACCACCTTTTCACAATTGGGACAGATCTTCTGATACTTGATCGGAGTGTGGCATACGGCGTGCAGCTGATTGAACCGTACTTCTTTGTCTTCAACAGCCGCATACATCCTCACTGGGATGTTTACCAACCCAAAGCTAATTGACCCTTTCCACATGCTGCGCATGGTATCTCCCCTCAAGCCTTCACTTTATTCATAGGCTTGCCGAGAAACAACGAATTTCCCCTTGCAAATTTCAGAAAATCTGGTATTCTTATTTAGGAGAAGAACAAGGCGCGGCTGCTTTGGACAACTCATATTGGAATGGAGAGAGTAGTAAATGTCGCGTTACACAGGACCAACTTGGAAAGTAAGTAGACGCTTAGGCTTTTCCTTAAGCGAAACTGGTAAAGAACTACGGAAACGCCCATATCCACCTGGGCAGCACGGACAAGGCCGGCGCAAGCTGACGAACTACGGCCGGCAGCTCCAAGAGAAACAGAAACTGCGTTTTCTCTACGGCGTAAGCGAGCGGCAGTTCAGAAAGACTTTTGATGTAGCCGTTCGTATGCCAGGTATTACTGGTGAAAACTTCATGATCCTGCTTGAGTGCCGTCTTGACAACCTGGTTTATCGGCTGGGCTTCGCCCGCAGCCGGGCAGGCGCTCGCCAGCTGGTCACCCACGGCCATATCACTGTAAATGGCAAGAAAGTGGATATCCCCAGCTACCGCGTACAGGTTGGCGATGAGATTTCTCTGAAAGAGCGGAGCCGCAACCTGAAGGTTGTAGAAGAAGCACTCGAGGTACGGCCTAACGTACCTGAGTATCTCTCCTTCGACGAGCAGACTCGGACTGGTACCCTCATCCGTCTGCCTCGGAGAGACGAGCTTAATCCTGATATTCACGAGGCTGAAGTTGTTGAGTTCTACTCAAGATAATCGTAAAGGCGATGGTCAATCCATCGCCTTTCTTATTTGTTTTAGAGCAAAAAAAAAGACGGCGTCTTCGCCGTTTTTGCTGTATTATGGAGGCGGCACCCAGATTCGAACTGGGGAATGGAGCTTTTGCAGAGCTCTGCCTTACCACTTGGCTATGCCGCCTCAAGCACTTTAAATCTTACCATCTTTGAGCTGTACTGTCAAGCGTTTAGGGACGTTTCAAACCAAGGTCTAAATTGGAAAACATTTCTACAGAATAAGTGTATATTGCCCCTTTGTCCGACCCATAATAGGAGTGAAAGGTGACCGATGTCTAGTTACTGACTCGGCCCTCTACATCGGAGCGAACCGCAGACTCAGTTGGAACAAATGCAGCTATGAGAATTTCCGGTCACCCACTCCGATGTCTAAGCCGAGTCACTTGTCGAAGATACACCACAGTTAGAATAGTGTTCCCAGATTTACTAGACAAATTCCATATCTGCACCAACTGGTTTGCGAAAAAGAGGAGCCGTATCCCGGCTCCTCTTGTATTTCGCATGTATGGTACTATACTTCCTTTGGAAGAATCAAGTTCAGGATAATCCCTGCCAAGGTGGCCAAAGCCATGCCCTGCAGTTGGAAAGCTCCAAGCCCAATCTGCGCTCCGCCGATTCCCAATACCAAGATGACCGACGAAATCACTAGATTCCGCTTGTGGCCGTAGTCGATACCGCTGTCAACTAAGGTCCGGAGACCCGATGAGGCGATAACACCAAACAGCATGATTGATACACCGCCCATGACAGCTGTAGGGATTGTAGAAATCAATGCTCCAAACTTCGGCGACATCGACAAGACTACAGCCAAGATGGCGGCTACGCGTACTACAAAGACATCAAATACCTGAGTGATGGCCAAAACACCGACATTCTCACCGTAAGTCGTATTGGGTGGCCCCCCAAACAGCCCAGCCCAGCTTGTGGCGAGACCATCTCCTAATAGTGTGCGATGCAGGCCAGGATCTTTGTAATAGTCGTTGCCTGTGATTTTGCTCAATACCAGCACATCGCCTAGATGCTCGGTGATAGTAACTAAAGCCACAGGAGCAATTGCCGCGATGACACCCCAGTTAAACTTCGGTGCCATAAACTGCGGAAAACCAAACCAGGCAGCCTCACGCACGGCGGTGAAATCTACAACACCCTGTGTGAGAGAAAACAGATACCCAGCAACAATCCCGATGAGCACCGGAATAACAGCCAAGAATCCTTTGAAGAAGGCTGTGCCGATGATAGTCACAATAATCGTAAACAGGCTGATACGTACATCAGGTGAGGCTAATGAACCCATCCCATTTGACAGGCCTGCCATCTCAATAGCGGTAGGTGCCAGGCCAAGCCCTATGACCACGATTACTGACCCAATCACTACTGGCGGTAAGAAACGGTCAATCCAATCGACACCAATTCGGGCAATGATAAACGCCACAAGCGCATACACTAACCCGACTGCAACGCCACCACCAAGCGCATACGGTAGGCCGTGGCTCCCGGCTGCTGCAATGAACGGGCTGATGAAAGCGAAAGACGAACCTAGGTAGGCAGGGACTTGTCCCTTTGTGATCAACTGAAAGATGAGGGTGCCCGTACCGGACGTGAAGAGAGCTACTGCTGGATCCAACCCAGTAAGAAGAGGAACCAAAACCGTCGCTCCAAACATGGCAAACAGATGTTGGAAACCTAAGGGAATACTAGCTAAAAGACCAATGCGCCGCTCCGCGGCAGAATTCTTCACTGCTGATACACTCATTATTTTTCCTCCTTTAAGCCTCTCTGGACTTGATTAAAGGTATCGCTGTTCTACTCCTTGATGACTACTCGATCTTCTCCATCTGTTTCCTGGAGCTGTACGGCAACAACCTCGCGCTTCGCTGTAGGCACATTCTTCCCTACGTAGTCAGCGCGAATAGGGAGTTCTCGATGTCCCCGGTCTACCAGAATTGCCAGCTGAATCAACTGCGGCCGGCCCAGGTCAATGACTGCATCAAGGGCTGCGCGGACGGTCCGCCCCGTAAACAAAACATCATCCACAAGAACGATAGACCTTCCTACCACCGACTCAGGTACACTCGTACTGTTGAGCACAGGCTGATCGCCCACGGCAGTTAAGTCATCGCGATAGAGAGATATGTCCAGCACCCCCACGGGTGGCCTATGACCTTCTATACTCTCAATCAATTCAGCTAAGCGTTCTGCCAAGGGTACGCCTCTGGTCTTGATTCCCAAGAGCATCAAACCTTCAATACCCTTATTGCGTTCAATAATTTCGTGGGCTATCCGCGTCAACGCCCGGCGAATCTGATCTGCATCCATGATCTGAGCCTTTTCCTTCACCCGTCAGCACCTCCTTTGCATAAAAAAATGCTCCCTGCCCGCGGCGCGCGACAAGAAGCATACAATAACTCCACATTGTCACCCTTGCCGGCCTCACGGGACCAACTTAAAGGTAATCTCCTATTACGATATCCGATAGTACAACCAAAGTCAAGTAGATTTTCGTGCCTTTTCCACACATGTCTCAAACTCAGGAGGAGGATCATGCTGAAACTCCATCCAGCGGCCGTCCAAATGGTGAAAACCCAGGTAGTATGCGTGCAGCAGCTGACTGGAAGCGCCCAGCTGGTCACCACTTCTGCCGTACACGGGGTCACCCACAATGGGATGGTTGATGGCACTTAAATGCACCCTGATCTGATGAGTGCGCCCTGTTTCTAACCGGCATTCCACAAGGGTATGGCGGGCAAAGTATTCTACGACGCGAAAATGGGTAACGGCGTGCCTACCACCCTCTACGATAGCCATCCGCTTGCGGTCCTTAGGATGACGCCCAATTGGCGCATCAACGGTACCGTTTTCGTGAGCCATTTTGCCATGGACAAGCGCCAAGTAGCGCCGCTCTATTGAGTGATCTTTGAGCTGACTAGATAAATAGGCGTGTGCTTTGTCCGTTTTGGCCACAATCATCAGGCCACTCGTATCTTTATCCAACCGGTGAACGATTCCGGGACGAAGCTCGCCTCCTATCCCCGATAAATCAGTCAAGTGAAACAGCAGAGCATTGACCAATGTCCCGTCCCAGTTCCCTGCCGCAGGGTGAACAACTAGCCCCTTTGGCTTGTTGATCACTGCGAGCTGATCGTCTTCATAGAGAATTTCAAGGGGTATGTTCTCAGGCTTAACATCAGTCTCTTGCGGTGGCGGAATAACAACCGACACCTCATCACCCACACGCAGGCGGTACCCCGCTTTAACTTGATTTTCCCCAACCAACACCAAACCGCGATCAATCAGCTGCTTCACTTGGGAACGGGTCAACCCGGTCTGCATCGCAACCCAGACATCGAGCCGTTCTCCTTCTATGTCTGCGATAAAATGCTGAGCCTCATTCCTTCTGGTCATTGATCAGAACCTCCCAGAAGAGCAGGATCACGCCGCAGACAATAGCAATATCAGCTACGTTAAAGATAGGCCAAATGCGAACATCGAAAAAATCTATGACACTGCCATAGGCAAAACGGTCGATCATATTCCCTAGTGCCCCAGCAAAGGCCAGAGAAAGCCCCCATTTCACTCGATTACTCTGAGAGATAATCTTCTTCCACTGCCACGCCGCAAGACCTACTCCCAATAGAGCCGCCACCGCCAACAATTGCGCCCGGCCCTTAAGAAGGCCAAAAGCGGCGCCGCTGTTACGCACATAGGTCAAATAAAGAAATGGGGCGGCAATAGGAATACTCTCGCCCTCTACCATGTGCTGCATAACCAAGTACTTCGTAATCCGGTCCAGCGCGAGCACCAGGAAACTCATCAGATAATAACGCAATCGCACTGCTCCTCCCATCAGTATCAGTGCATAATTCGCTGCATTACTGTCAATTCCTGCTATTCGCCTTCTGGAGTGTCACTCGCGGTACCGTAGCTTTCCACGGCCAGCCAACTTTCTTCTTCAAAGGATCTGCCTAATGAACGCTCAAGGGTGTCTTCTTCAATTGGGCGATCGCTCCGATCGGCCACTTCTTCGTCCTGTCGGCAGCTGATACACAAATCTGTTTCTGGAATCGCCTCTAAGCGCTGTTCTGGTATTTCCTGCCCGCAACGGCGGCACACCCCATAGGTTCCATTTTCAATCGCTGCCAAGGCAGCTTCAATCTGGTTTAGCTGACTGCGGGTTGTTTCCAAAAGCCCTAGATCCTTGCTCCGTTCGTATAGTTCACTTCCTAAGTCGCCCGGATGCTGGTCATAAGAGGACAGTTCTCCTACGGCATCCGCAGCCGGTTCACCTAATCCACCCTCCCCTAAGAGCCGTTCTTCAACAGCCTTCAACTCTGAATATCTTTTCCACAAGAGATCTTCGAAGTACTGAAGTTTGATTTGATCCAAATCCAGTCCCTCCTAAAGCGGCCGCTTGGCCAGCTCATTTTGCACAATGCGCGTAATCTCGGCAATGAACTCCCCCACCACCGGTAGGTTTAGTGACGCAACCACGCCTAGAATGTAGAGGAACACGGCGCCTATCACCGTAAAGCCAATCGCCAAACCAAAACCGCGCACGATTCCGGAGATAAAACTGAGATAGAGCATGCGCCGCGGTTCTCTGTAAAGCTCAATGAACTCAGCAATGCTGGATTTCTCCATCGCTGTAGCTAAACGCTCCAGTTTTACCAGCAGTGTTTCTAACAGCCCAGGACTGATCTCTTTTTTCATCATCCTTGCCCCCCATCCCAGTTAAGTTTAGAATACGCAAAACCCCCTCCAGTATTCGGAGGGGGTTTGAAACAGTAGATTAGCCAACTACAGAGTCGCAGCGTTGGCAGAGGTCTGGATGTTTTTCTGACTGTCCGACTGTTTCAGAGTAACGCCAGCAGCGTTCACATTTTTCTCCGCTGGCCAAATACACGTCAACAGCAATTCCTTCTTCTACATCGTGGTGGATTACATCTTCTGTCCTGTCAGCCTCTGAAGCCAATGTTACAGTGGACACAATGAACAGCATTGGCAGTTCGGCCTCGAAACCACGCAGTACTTCGATCACCTTATCATCGGCATAGACAGTCACGCTGGCCTCATTGGATGAACCAATTAACTTCTGGGCCCGAGCCATTTCCAATCCCTTGGCTACGCAGCGCCTTACGCGGAGCAGTTCAGCCCATCTCTTCTCGAGGGTCTCGTCGAGATACTCTTCGGGTAAATCGTCCCACGTCGTTAGATGGATGCTTTCGGCAGAGCGCACAGCCTCAGGAAGATGCGACCAGATCTCATCGGCAGTAAAAGCTAGAATTGGCGCCATAAGCTGGGCTAATTCCTTCACGATAATGGTGAATGCAGTCTGGGCAGAACGGCGTGCTTTCGAGTTCTGCGCATCGCAGTAGAGACGGTCCTTGAGAACGTCTAGGTAGAATCCGCCCATGTCGACTGCACAGAAATTATGCACTCGATGGTAGACCAGATGGAAATCGTAATCGTTGTAGGCCTTTCTCACCCGTCTACTGAGTGTGGCCAGTTTGAGCAGAGCCCAACGATCGATTTCCTCCATCTCGGCATAATCAACCCAGTCTGTCTTGGGATCGAAGTCCGAGATGTTCCCAAGGAGGAACCTTGCTGTGTTCCGAATCCGCCGATAAGAATCGGACAGCTGAGCCATGATTTCGTTAGAAATACGTACGTCACCTCTGTACTCAGCCGAGGCAACCCACATACGAAGCACGTCCGCACCGAACTTATTCCAGATCTCGTTCGGGGATACTACATTGCCTAGAGATTTAGACATCTTTCTCCCATCGCCATCAACTACGAAACCGTGGGTCAAAACGGCCTTATACGGCGCTTTACCCTGCGTTGCTACCGCAGTAGACAGCGATGACTGGAACCAGCCCCTGTGCTGGTCACTGCCCTCCAAATAAAGGTCGGCGGGCCAGGTGAGGCCCTCCCTTTCTAGGACCACAGCATGGGAAACGCCTGAATCGAACCACACATCCATGATGTCCGACTCTTTGCGGAACTGAGTTCCACCGCATCTTGGGCATGTGAATCCTTCTGGCAAGAGCTCGTGGGGCTCCTTCGCGTACCAAGCATTCGAACCTTCGCGACGGAAAACATCGGCCACATGGCTGATGGTCTCCTCACTGGCGATGGTTTCACCACAGGGGCAGTAGAACACAGGGATAGGTACACCCCAAATGCGCTGACGCGAGATACACCAGTCTGCCCGATCGGCCACCATACCGGTGATCCGATCGATACCCCACGCAGGGATCCATTCTACCCGGTTGATCTCATCAAGCATCTGCTGGCGGAACTGCTCAATAGATACAAACCACTGCTCGGTCGCACGATATACGACAGGCTGCCGGCAGCGCCAACAGTGTGGATAGGAGTGTTCGATTGTATCGGCTTTCAACAGGGCACCATTTTCCTCAAGATCCCGGACTACGGCTTTGTTACCATCAGCGAGAGTCAAACCTGCATACTGCTGTGCGTCCTCAGTGAAGCGCCCCTTTTCATCAACTGGCGAGAAGGCAGGCAAGTTGTACTTCAGACCAATGACATAGTCCTCTTGTCCATGACCAGGAGCAGTGTGCACGCATCCGGTTCCAGCGTCAAGAGTTACATGATCCCCCACAATGACAATCGAATCACGGTCAAACAGAGGATGCTTGCAGATAATGCCCTCTAATTGACTACCACGCACTTCTTTCAATATCCCTTGGTTAGACAAGCCGACTTCGCTCAGGAACGTCTCTAGAAGCTCCTTGGCTACAACTAAGTTTCCTTTTTCTGTCTGGACAACTACGTAAGTGTAGTCTGGATGTACAGAGATTGCTAAGTTCGCCGGAATCGTCCAGGGAGTAGTGGTCCAGATGACAAAATAGGCATCGAGGCCTGCAAGGGCTTCACCGGGAGAAGTCACAGCAAACCGGACATAAATGCTGGGTGAAACATGGTCGTGGTACTCGATCTCTGCTTCAGCAAGGGCTGTCACACAGTCCGCACACCAGTAGACCGGCTTGAAGTCTTTATAGACATAGCCCTTCTTCATCATTTCACCAAAAATCTCGATTTGCTTGGCTTCATACTCCGGAAGCAGTGTCAAATAGGGATTATCCCAATCTCCCCAGACACCTAAACGCTGGAACTGCTCCCGCTGCTTATCCATCTGCTCGAGAGCATATTCCTTACAGTATTCACGGAACTCTACCGCGCTCATCTGAGAGCGCTTGTCACCAAGTTTTCGCACTGCCTGCAGCTCAATGGGCAGTCCGTGAGTATCCCACCCCGGTACGTAAGGCACTCTGAAACCTGCCATACTGCGCGAACGCACAACTATATCTTTTAAGACCTTGTTCAACGCTGTGCCAATGTGAATGTCGCCATTGGCATACGGAGGCCCATCGTGGAGAACAAAAACAGGGCTGCCTGCTTCGGCTCTCTCTCTCTGCAGCTTATAGTAGTACTTGTTCTCTTTCCATACTTTCAACATCTCCGGCTCCCGCTGCGCCAGATTACCCCGCATAGGAAAATCTGTCTTAGGAAGCTGAAGAGTGGACTGATAATCCGATTTCGACATCAACTCGAAAACCTCCTGAATCCTTAATATAGGCAAATTTGCATAAAAAAACTCGCCCCTAAGAAGGGACGAGAAAAAACCCGCGGTACCACCCTAGTTAAGGCAATGCTGCCTTCACTCAAATGCAGATAACGGATGCGCCGGCACCGCTTACTAAGTGTTCAGCGGGCAACTCAGGGGTGATTTTCCTTAATCGGACTCAGGTACCTGCTCTCACCTACCAGGCTCTCTGTCACCCTATCCAACTAGTACTCTCCCCGTCATCGTCTTTCCAGATGGATCTATATGATTGGTCATATTATATCCAACGATTTCAAAAAGGTCAATCTTCTGACGTTAGGTCTTCGCTCAAGGCAGCCGCAGCGTCGCGGTAGACCTTGGTCTTCTCAGAGGCCTCTTCAACGAACTCTGTTTCTTCAACCATGCTCCAGATAGACTCCATCAGTGTCCGCATCCGCTGTTTGAAGATACGCTCGGCAGACTTGACAGCCTTAAGGCGGGCTTCTGCTTCAGCGACAATCTGAGCTGCTTTAAGTTTAGCCTCTTTCACAACAGCCTCAGACTGAGTTGTAGAAAGATCTCTAATTTCCGAAACCGCCTGCTTGGTGAGGGAAATCAGATCAAGCACGTCCTGCTCGCGGCTCTGCTTCTTCTGCAGCTCTTCCTGCAGATTCTGAATCTCTTCCTGCAAACGCTTATTTTCCTGGTATAAACTCTCATAATGGCTGACAATCTTCGTTACAAACTCATCTACTTCTTCTTCGTTATAGCCTCTAAAAGTACGAGTAAACTCAGTGTTATGAAAATCCAATGGTTTGAGCACTGCTCATACCTCCTAATAGTAGCGGTGCAGCAAGATATTGATTCTGCCCTTACGGGTCTTACCGTGGACCTCTTGCACAACCAGCCTGCCCCGTCCTCTGAGAGACAAAATATCGCCTTCCTCTACTGGGTGGGCTGGATCGCTGATAACCTTCCAGTTAACCTTAAGACGCTCAGCCTTAATCTCCCGGGCCATCTTAGTCCGGGATGTGCCATAACCTGCTGCAGCCACAGCATCGACCCGCAGCGAAGCGACCGTACTGCGTATCTCCTTAATGCGTTCTGGCTCAACAGCCAACTGCTCTTCGTCAATGACCTCAAGCTGGATAGAATGCGGGCCCACCTGATTCCAATGAGTAAGCAGATAATCCACAATCTCGGCTGAAACCACTGCTTGACAGCCATCATCTGTGACGATTATATCGCCAACTACATCACGTTTGATACCGGTTCCAAGGATAGAACCGAGGAAATCACGGTGTGAAGCCCCTTTAAGGGAACCCACAGCTTGGAGGACTGCGATCGGAGACTCTATATGCTCAGTCATGAAAAACTGTGGATAGATGACCATCCTGGCACGTTCAGCTTGCTTGTATCCGCCAAATGTGAGATAACCAACTTCCGGAATACCAGCCAGCACACTCTGTGCGACCCTGCGTTCATAGGGATCTAGGAAACGGGTAGTTTGAGGACGGTTATGGTCCCATGCTTGGCGCGCTAGATCAACCACCATTGATCCGATGGCATATTCTTCCTCACCCTTAAGGTGCGATGTCAGTCGTTCCTTATCCAAATACTGTCCTCCTTACCTACCGAACCCAACGGACAATATCAAAAAGTAGGCTCAGCACTAACCGGTGCACAAAACGCAGCAAAAGAAACACAATCAGCGGGGAAAAATCAACCATCCCGATGGTAAGTACACCTTGAAATGGCCTGACAAGTGGATCTGTCAAGCGGTAGAGCCACTCAACTATGGGATGTCGCCGATCCAAACTAGGCAGCCAGCTTAAGAGAAAGCGCAGCACAAACATCCACCAGAGCACACTAAATAAGACGTCTACCAGGGTAATCAAGAACATAGACTCACCAACTTCAATCTGCGTCTAAATCATAAAAGTCCGAAGCCACATCGCCTTCGATCTCCACCGATGGGGGCGCAAAGCAGAATATCCGGTCTCCCAGTTTACGCATATTGCCCTCCAGCGCGTGTGTGGCCCCCGCCATAAAGTCAACAATCCGCTGAGCCTCCGCCTTGTCAACTCTATTTAGGCGGACAATCAGGGCACGTTTCCCTTTCAAGTGCGTTACGAAGTCACGAACATCTTCAAATGCAATCGGTTCTAATATGATCATCTTTGCCTGCACACGCTGCCCTCCAGTGAGGCTAACCAGATTACCCTTGCGCGCAGGAGCAGCCTCTTTCTCGGCTGGGCGCTTCTGGCGGGATAGACGGTACACATTCGCATCCGTCTCTGCCCTTTCATAATAGGGCACAGTGTAATGCTCCTCCTGTTCATCGTCATATTCATCTTGAACGCCTAGGAACCCCAAGATCTTATCAATCATACTGGCCATGTCACTCCTCCTCCCGAAACAGGGCAGAACCGATTCTAACCAGAGTTGCTCCCTCTTCAATTGCAACCTCAAAGTCACCGCTCATTCCCATTGAAAGGATATCCCAATCAAGTCCTAAAGTGTACTTGATATGTTCGTACAACTCTCGAGCCTGGCGAAAATACGGCCGCGTTGCTTCCGCTTCAACAAGTGGTGCCATTACCATCAAGCCCCGAGTGCGGATATGGGGGCATTCTGCTGCTAATCTACGGGAAAACTCCAATGCATCATTCGGTTCTAAACCGTGTTTTGCATCCTCACCACTGATGTTCACCTGCACCAGCACGTCTTGGCGCTTACCCCACTGAGAGGCTCGTTTTTCCAACTCTTCAGCGAGGCGCCAGCGATCCAAGGAGTGAATCAATGAGAAATTTCGACAGTACTTCACTTTATTTGTCTGTAGACTGCCGATCAGATGCCACTCTACGTCGTGACAACCAAAACGTTCCATCCGTTCCACAGCCTGCTGAACACGATTCTCACCAAGGGTGTGCACCCCAGCGGCAATCAGCCTGTCTACCTGTTCATCCGTTGCATACTTCGTCACGGCCAAGAGCCGCACCTCGTTTGGGTTGCGCCCCACACGGGCACAGGCTTCTGCTATCTGTCCTTTGACTCGAGCTACGTTCACAGCAATGCACATCTTCTTCACCCTGGTTCTTATTTCTTCAGGGAGCCCCGTGTTCCTGCCTGCGAAGCCATTCTAACTGAGAATAAGCACCAGTAAGCCAACAGCCCATGTGTAATACGAGAACCACACCAGCCTGCCCCTGCGCACTACCTGCAGCAGTAGACGGATGGCGCCATATCCAGTTACAGCAGCGGCAAGCATCCCTGCGAACAGCACACCGCCAGAAGCGGAAACAGCCCCTCCCGCCAAGTCTGGAATCGAAAGAACCAGTGCTCCCAAGATCCCTGGAATGGACAAGAGAAACGAAAAACGTGCTGCCTGCTCGCGGCTGAGCCCGCGTGCCAAGCCGAAAGCAATGGTAGTTCCTGAACGAGATATGCCGGGAAGAACCGCAACAGCCTGGCCGATACCAATCCAGAGACTGTCTAACAGCGATTGCTCGCTCTTGCCGCTCCTTTCCGAGACACGATCAGCAATAAACAAGATCAACCCCGTAATTATTAGGGCAAAACCGACAAATCTTGTACTGGAGAAGAGTGCTTCAACCTGATCTTTGAAAAGCAGTGCTGCAATTACAATCGGCAGGGTACCAGCACACAGCCAAACAAACAACCGGCAGCCTAATTCTGAGCGGTATAGCCTGGCTGCCTGTTTTGGGCTGCGCACCAGCTTGAAGAAGCCCTTCACAATCTCGACAAACTCGTTCCAAAACACCAGCAGGACTGCCGCAAGGGTGCCCACGTGGACCAGAACCTCAAAGACTACCGATGGTTCCTTCACATCCAGGAGGCTCGAAAACAGAACCAAATGACCTGATGAACTTACGGGTAAAAACTCGGTCAATCCCTGAATAATACCTAAGGCCACTGCGCTAAATAAGTCCAAGCAAATCACCAGCTTCCTACAGTTTTCCAGATTCATTTATACTTCTTGCTTCCCGAGACAAATCCTGCCCCATACCAGGCAAGAGCAGCAAGATAGGGAATTAGGGGAAGTGCAACGACGGCTGTCAATACGTTAAACAAGGTGTGAGCATTAGCGACCTGCCTAGGAAGCTGGTCACTGGTCCAAGTCACCAATTGCAGAAATGGTTCCATCAAGAACAGCAACAGCACTACACCCAGCACGTTAAACATCAGATCGGCCAGAGCCGTGGCCTTACTCTCGCGTATAGTTCCGATGCTGGCGAAGATTGTTGTCAGAACAGTACCGATATTACTTCCCAACGCAATCCCTACAGCCGCTTCTAAGGTGATCGCATCCGTCTGAGCGAGCATAACGACAAGGCTTGTCACCGCACTGCTGGACTGGATTACGGCGGTAACCACGATACCAACCAGTACGGCCTGCAGGCGGTTGGAGGTAAGCTCGGTCAACGCCCAGCTCGCAAACTCGCTGGCCAACCAAGGCTTTACTGCCTGGTTGATTAAGGACAGGCCAAAAACCAGTGCGCCAAATCCAAAAAGAGCTTCGCCCGCTCGACGTTTCTTCAACATAACCACGATTCCTAGACCGAGCAGCATCATCAAAGGAGCATATTGCGTTAAGTCAAAGGCGACCAATTGCGCCGTCAGTGTAGTACCCACATTAGCACCTAAGATTACACCGAACGCTTGCTCTAAGGTAAACACGCCACTGTTAACGAGCCCCACGCAGATAGCCGCAACCGCGCTGCTGCTCTGCACGACAGCAGTAGCGGCAGCGCCGGTTAACGCTCCTTGGGCCGGAGTTCTCACAAGGCGGCTCAGTATGTGTTTCAGGCGCGTTCCAGCAGCGCTGCCCAACGCTGTACTCATTAAGCGCAGCCCTAGCAAGAAGATAGTAATTCCGAGTATTAGTCCGCTGAACCCAATAAGAAACGCTCTCATATTGGACCATATGAGAGCGCCGGTTCCGTTAGACTATGTCCATCTTATTATCGAGCCTGGCTGGTACTGCAGATTAAGGTAGGCTTGAGGATCGGAGCTGATTACTCGTTCGACACGGTATGAGAAATTGGAAAGCGGCTCTACCTGTAAGAGCACGCCGCCAAGTACCACATCGACCAGCTGCGGTGGATCTTCTTCAATTCCGTCGAGTACGTCTTCTAAAGGGACTACTGTATACAGCATCAGTGCGGACCCCCTTCACCCTGAGCTGCACCGCACAGCTGATGCAGGCGTTCGATGGCCTCTGCCACTCCGCCCACACCATCAATTAGGCCGACTCGCACGGCTTCTTCACCGACGAGTACTGTGCCTACGTCTCGGACAAGTTCACCGGTTCGGAACATCATTTCACGCAGAACTTCCAGCTTAATCCGGGAATTCTGCACTATAAACTGGATTACCCGCTCCTGCATCTTATCGAGATACTCGTAGGTCTGTGGTACCCCGATTACTAGTCCAGTTAAGCGGATAGGATGGATGGTCATGGTCGCTGTTTCGGCAATCAGCGAGTAATCAGCAGCCACCGCGATGGGTGCACCGATAGAATGGCCGCCGCCCAGCACCAGGCTGACGGTAGGCGTTTTCATCGACTTAATCATCTCGGCGATGGCAAGGCCTGCTTCAATGTCCCCACCTACGGTATTAAGGACTATCAATAACCCCTTGATTTTCGGGTTCTGTTCAATCGCTACCAGCTGAGGAATGACATGTTCGTACTTGGTGGTTTTGTTACGCGGCGGCAGTACCATGTGCCCCTCAATCTGCCCAATGATCGTCAAACAATGGTAGGGGCTTGCACCATCGTCGGCCGTTCCTGTCTGCCCCAACTGCTTTATGCTCTGTAGTGCCGCCTGCTGAGCTTGTGCTTCGTTTGGAGCCTCGGGTTGCGCTTCAGAAGTAAGTGTCGGCTTAAACGGGTCCACACAAAATCCTCCCTTCATCACCATTAGTATGCTGACAAAGGGAGGACCTTAAACACTTCTAGACTTCCATAATGATGGGGAGAATCATGGGCCTACGCTTAGTTTTCTCCCAAAGATATTTTGATAACGTATCACGAACGGCACTCTTGATGGGACCCCATTCGGTTACCTGATCTTTTTCACATGTGGTAAGAACCTCACGGACCTTTTCGCGTGCTTCGTCGAGCAGCTCTTCTGACTCGCGGACGTATACAAACCCGCGTGAGACGATATCAGGACCAGCCAGTACCTTACGGTTTCTGCGATCCATAGTGACGACCACAATGAGGATCCCGTCGGTCGACAGCTGTCTGCGGTCCCGCAGCACGATGTTACCTACATCACCGACACCTAGACCATCTACAAAAACTTGGCCAGACGCCACTCGTTCGCGGATGCGGGCACCTTTCTTGTCAAACTCTACTGGCAGCCCAATTTCTGTAATGATGATATTATCCTTCGGTACCCCGGTAGCCTCTGCCAGCTCTGCATGCTTGAGCAACATCCGGTGCTCACCGTGAATGGGTATGAAGTATTTGGGCTTACAGAGGTTGAGCAGTAGTTTGAGTTCTTCCTGCTTGGCATGGCCCGATGTATGAATCCCCAAGTGGGGTTCGTAGATAACATTAGCCCCTTCTTTGAAAAGCTGATTAATGATCCTACCAACCGACTTCTCGTTACCCGGGATCGGTGTGGCCGAAATAATAACCGTATCACCGGGCATGATAGCCAATTTACTATGCTCTGCCATCGCCATGCGGCTGAGAGCAGACATTGGTTCACCCTGGCTGCCGGTCGTCAGTATCACGATCTTGTCCGCAGGCAGTTTATCAACTTGATCTACTTCCACCAACATACCCTCAGGTATGTTCAAATATCCAAGCTGACAAGCGACTTCTACAACCTTGATCATACTGCGGCCGGTCACGCAGATATACCTGTCTTCTCCTTGAGCGGCATCGACTATCTGCTGAATGCGGTGAACATTTGATGCAAAAGTAGCCACAAAAATCCGGCCATTAGCCCGTGCAAACGCAGCCCGCAGTGTCTCGCCTACAGATTTTTCTGATTCGGTATAACCAGGCTGCTCAGCATTAGTCGAATCAGACATTAGGCATAGAACGCCTTTCTTGCCTAACTCGGCAAATTTGCCCAGATCTGCGACCTTGCCATCGTATGGTGTTTGGTCAAATTTGAAGTCACTGCAGTAAATCACAACACCCTGCGACGTGTGGAAGGCCAGGGCAACCACGTCAGCAATGCTGTGGTTGACGTGAATGAACTCAATATCCAAACTGCCTACCTGAATCCGTTGGCCAGCTTTCACTTCTATCAGCTTGGTCTGCCGTTCTAGGCCGTGTTCTGCAAGCTTTAGGCGAAGAAGTTCTAGTGTCAGCTTAGTCCCATATACTGGAACATTCAACTGACGCAATACATAAGGAACGCCGCCGATATGGTCCTCGTGACCATGGGTCAGGAAAATCCCTTTGACTCGGCTGGCGTTCTCCATTAGATAAGTAATATCAGGAATTACCAAGTCAACTCCTGGCATATCGTCTTCAGGGAACATTACGCCCGCGTCAATAACAGCGAGGTCATTCCCCACCTCGACGACCATCATATTCTTGCCGATTTCCCCGATTCCGCCAAGGGAAATCAAGCGAACTTTTTCATTTTTTGACATATAAATCAATACACCCCCGTATATGTGCGACTTCTGTTTCTAAGTAAGCATGCCTCGACCACTTCCCGGCCATCGTTGTGGTCACATCGCGCAAACCCGAACAAGTCTAGTGACTCTTATTATATACACATCCCACAAATTAATCAATCTACTCATGAAACGAGCGCCCCAAGGTTCGGGGCGCTCTATTCCCAGCTCCTGCCGTGGGCCTAAGTCTAGGACCCCAAACCGCAGGCGGTTAAGACATCTTTAATTTTTTGCGCTTCCTCTTCAGACAAGTCAACCAAAGGCAGCCGGAGGGGGCCGGTCTCAAACCCGACAAACTCCAAGGCTCGCTTTACAGGAACTGGATTGGTCGTGATAAACAGCACTTCCATTAAGGGAAGGAGCCGCAGATGAATTTCCAACGCTTCTTGAACCTTCCCAGCTGAGAATAGAGTTACCATGTCTTTCAGCTGACGTCCCACCAAGTGCGATGCAACACTGACAACACCGTCTCCACCTACCGCCAACACCGGTAAGGTTAGAGAATCATCACCGGAATAGATCAAGAAATCATCGGGTACCAAAGAGCGGAGCTTGCTAACTTGGTTTAAGTTGCCTGAGGCTTCCTTGATGGCAACAATGTTATCAATTTCGGCAAGCCGGGCCACGGTCTCGGGCAGAAGATTGACTCCTGTCCTACCAGGCACATTATACAGCATGATCGGCAGCGCACAATTCTCGGCGACTGTCTTGAAATGCTGATACAAGCCTTCCTGACTGGGACGGTTGTAATACGGCGTCACAAGCATGATGCCATCAACGCCCGCGCTTTCAGCAGCCTGGGTCAAGGCGATTGTTTCCGCAGTGTTGTATGAGCCGGTGCCTGCAATAATCTCTACTTCTCCACCGAGAGAATCAGTGACCGAGGTAAACAGCTTTACTTTTTCATCATAGCTCAGGGTTGGGCTTTCACCCGTGGTGCCGCTTAAGACGATTCCGTCCGAACCATTTTCAGCTAGACGCTTCGCCAAGCGTACAGCCTGTTCATAACTTACCTTGCCGTCCTCTTCCATAGGCGTTATCATTGCTGTGATAACCTGACCAGACTTCATAAAATTACCTCCTACACGCTGCGGTCAAGACTAAACTCTCGATGCAGGGCTTGAACCGCTTGGGCGATCTGTTCTTCTTTGACGAGACAGGAAATGTTGACATGGGAATCGGTAGTCTGATATATGGAGATGTTTTCCCGCTCCAAACAGTTCACAACGCGGGCCATGACTCCAGGCACTCCATGCATACCTGCCCCTACGACCGAAACTTTAGCAAATCCTTCCTCTATTCTAACATGCAAACCGAGCGTGGTCAAAAGCTCCCGAGCCAGAGGTACATCAGATTTATCAACAGTAAACACAATCAGAGCTGCTGAAAGGAAAATCTGATCGACACTCACTCCGTGCTGTGCAAGCACATCGAAAACCTTAGGAGCAATATCGCCTTTGTTCAGGTCACCTGCTCCTGTTATTGTTACCTGCGCCCGCCCTGTCATATGAGCAATGCCCGTCACCACACGGTCACCCACCAACTCGCCGCCCTTTCCGGAGACCGAACTAATCCGATTGGCGATCCAAGTACCGGGCCCATCATCGACCGTAGATAGAATTCTAAGAGGAATACCTTCCTCCAGCGCCAATTCTGCTGCACGGGGATGGATCACCTTTGCTCCAAGATGAGCCAACTCCACAACCTCGCGGCCGCTGACAGCCGGCAGTGTCGGAGCATCGGGTACAAGGCGCGGGTCAGCGGTCTTGATTCCATCCACGTCAGTATAAATACCAACCCATTCAGCCTGCAGGACTACACCTAAGGCTGCTGCTGTGGTGTCACTACCGCCCCTGCCAAGGGTTGTCACTTCCTGGGAACCACTGACACCCTGAAAACCTGCCACTACGGGAATGATACCCTTTTCCAACAGGGTTTGAATCCGCTTAGGGTTGATTCTCTGAATGCGGGCTTGCGAAAAATTCTCGTCAGTAAAGATACCACACTGCCAACCAGTCAAAGCCTCGGCTTGATGCCCAGCCGCCCGTAGTTCTTCGGCGAATACAACGGCGGAAATTATCTCGCCACACGAAAGCAGAAGATCTGTGTTGCGGCGGCTTGGATGGGGGTTGACTTGGCGTATCAGTTCCAGCAGAGTATCTGTGGCATAGGGTTGCCCGAGTTTGCCCATCGCCGAAACCACTACCACCGGGCTGTAGCCACTATCAAGGGCTGAGATTACCCGGTTTACAGCATGTTTTCGCATCTCGGAACTTGCCACAGAGGTTCCGCCAAACTTCTGCACCACAATCCGCATAGAATCACCCCATTTGCTGAACATAATGCTCAGCGATCTGTACGGCGTTCAAAGCCGCCCCTTTTCTGATCTGGTCGCCTACCACCCACAGGTTAAGCCCATGTTCCACCGATAAATCGGTACGAATGCGGCCCACAAATACATCGTCTGTACCAGTAGCTGTTGCCGGCATGGGGTACTCCTGCTGCGCTGGAGAATCCACTACTTTCACACCTGGGAACTGAGCTAGGATTTCGCGACAGCGCTCTGGTGTTAAGGCCCGTTCTGTCTCTACGTTGATGGATTCACAATGCGACCGCATGGTTGGAACCCGTACGGTTGTAGCTGTAATCCGGAGATCTGGCTGTCCGAGTATCTTCTGCGTCTCTCGGATCATTTTCCATTCTTCTTTGGTGTACCCGGCCTCATCAAACACATCAATCTGCGGAATAAGATTAAAAGCGATGGGATAATGGCGCTCTCCAGATGATACAGGCAGGACTTTGGCCTCCAGCTCGCGTCCCATTACGTAATCTTCTGTCTGCTGCCGCAGTTCCTCCATGCCCCCAAAGCCAGCACCAGAGACCGCTTGGTAAGTGCTCACGACAACACGCTTGATTCCTGCTTCATCGAGTATCGGTTTGAGGGCCATCACCATAATGATGGTAGAACAGTTTGGATTAGCAATTATGCCCTTATGTGAAGCAATCGCCTCGCCGTTGACTTCAGGGACAACCAGCGGAACGTCTGGTTCGAGCCGAAAGGCACTAGTATTATCGATCACCAGGGCGCCTGCCCTGACGGCCGCCTCAGCCCACCTTTTGCTGACACTTCCTCCCGCAGCAAAGAAGGCAATATCCACATTCGCAAAACTCTCTTCGCTCACAGCTTCGACAACATATTCCTGCGAGCCAATGGTTATCCTGCGGCCCGCAGACCGGGGCGAAGCCAACAGGCGTAGATCAGCAAAGGGAAACTGTCGTTCTACTAAGATGCTGAGCAGCTCCTGCCCAACGGCTCCCGTAGCGCCAAGAACTGCTACGTTGTACTGTTTCATATCGGTCCAACTCCTTCTAACGAACATTTCGCAAGTTCCGAGCGATAACTGTCGGCTGAATCTGTTCCTTTCTTAAGGCATGTTCAATTGTGGGAATAATTAACGACATATCGGCCACTAACGAACGAGGCTTCTCAATAGGATTATCCTGGCCAAAGGGAACGAAGAAGACATTTACGGTGTTGAGAAGTATCCCTAAGTTCTTGGCATTAAGGCCGAGTGCATCGTTTGTAGAAATAGCCAGCACCAACGGACGTCCGTTACGAAGCTGTGCCTTAGCCGCCATCAGCGGAGCAGAGTCAGTAATCGCATTTGCGAGTCTTGCCATCGTATTCCCTGTGCAGGGAGCAATAATCATGCAATCAAACAGTTTCTGTGGCCCAAGTGGTTCTGCTTCGACAATCGTAGCAATGGCTCGTTTGCCTGTAATCGCCTCAAACTTTGCAACGATGTCTTTACCTCGGCCAAACCGAGTATCTGTATTGGCCACAGCGGCCGAGACTATTGGATAGACATCCGCTCCCTGTGCAATCAGCTTTTCCAATTCTGGCCATATTTCCTCATAGGTGCAGTGGCTGCCGGTCATGGCAAACCCAATCCGCTTACCCTCAAGTGTCATGGTTCTCCTCCCCCACAAGGTTTTCGAGCAGGCGAGGAATTGACTGAACCAGTATCTGTCCAGCGGTAACGGGCGCAACCTTGCCTGGCAGCGACAAGGCGTGAATTGCCTTAATCCCCTGCTGTTGAGCAGCTTCAAAATCGGTTCCGCCTGGACTGGATGCAATATCAATGATCACGGTCTCCGGGCTGAGGTGACGTAGATAGCTGCGGTCTAGTACTAAAGCCGGTACAGTATTGAATATGATATCAAACTCAACTTGAGTGCTGATTCTGCGCAATTCCAGCGGTTGAGCCCCCATCACTACGGCCCGAGCCAGGTCACCTGGCGATCTAGCGGCTGCGGTAACACAAGCTCCCAAGGCTAGCAGCCTCTGGACAATGGCCGTACCGCAGCGCCCTAATCCCACTACTAGGCACTTAGACCCATGAATGGTTATAGGTGTCTCTTCCATCGCTACCTGTATGGCTCCTTCTGCTGTAGGAATGGAGTTCAAGACCGCTATTTCGTCGACTGATGCGGTCTCAACCAGCCTGAGGCCATAACGTGCCACAAGCTGTCTGATTACTGGTTTGGCTACCCCAATCAGCAGTGGAGTACGAGGAGTTAAGACAGCTAACACATCGGGCAGGAAAATCGGCTCAGGATTTTGGTCTGGACGACTAGTGATATTACCCGCCAAGTCTGTATTTGACATAGGCGCTATCACGGCGCGGCAGTTCTGTGCAGCCTCAGCAGGAATAGTAAAATGGGCAGCTTTTCTAAGGTTTCCCTCCAGAGGAAAACCTACAAGGCGAAGATCCACTTCTAGTTCGATTAGCGCCTCAGCCAACTTGACTTCACGAGTGTCTCCGCCCAACATACAGATGGGAATATTCGCTAACGGGCCAGCCATAGGCGCCCCCCTCCCCAACCAACTCACTTTACTATATGTGAGATGGCTCTAAAGGTGTGTGGGAAAACAAGAAGCCTTCCAACCCAATAACTACTCCCTCGATGCTGTTGATGTTTTCAATCGCCAGCTTAACCCCAGGCATAAAGCTCTCACGACTGGTGGAATCATGACGGATAGTCAATGTCTGTCCGAGGAGGCCGAAAATGACCTCTTGGTGAGCAACCAGCCCTGGCAGTCTCACGCTGTGAATTGGAACTTGGTATCCCAGCACTTCTTCTAACTGCTGTGAAGTGCGGAGAGCTGTCCCAGATGGAGCATCTTTTTTCTGATCATGATGATATTCAATGATTTCGGCGCGCTGTATGTACCGTGCTGCCTCTCGAGCAAACTTCATCATCAACAGTGCTCCAATCGCGAAGTTAGGCGCAATAATGGCTCGCCAGCCATTTTCCCTGCCGCGCTCCTGCCAGCGGGCTAAATCATCCTCAGTAAAGCCTGTCGTACCAACCACCATGGGGACTCCTGCTTCGAGGCAGATCTCCATATTCTCTTGAACTACCTTCGGAGTGGTAAAGTCTACAACCACATCAGGCCTGACTTGTCTTAGAGCAGAGGCCAAGTCCGGAAATACCTCTGCACCCGAAATCTCCCGCAGCGTGGGATCAACGCCTCCAACTAGTTCAAACTCAGGTGTGTTCTTGATCATCCTGACAACTTCTTGTCCCATTTTTCCTGAAGAACCAGCTACAAGTATCTTCATTGCATCAACCTCTTTCGTAACTTCTCCTGTCTCTTTTGGCGTTTTTGCCGTAGGTTCCTGCTGTTGTGCTCACTAAAAAAGGGACCGCAATGTGCGATCCCAAGACATCTCTAAGAACCTGGGCTGATTACTTCCCACCATGTGTTTCTACGTCTTTTGCACCGTTTTCTCGCAGAACTTCGCTGGCATCATTAACCTTGTCGTCACTGGTCTCGATAACGGCCAAAATGCCGCCCTGTTTCAACTCAGCCTCATACTGCCGGCCCCGTTCCTCTGGGATACCCAAGTCGATGAGCCCGCCAGCTACTCCACCTGTTACCGCACCAGATAAGGCACCTGCAAGAGGCCCAGCAGCCACAATTGGCCCGATTCCAGGAATCGCCAAAGCACCAACTCCTGCCAACAAACCGGCAATTCCTCCTAACGCGCCTCCCCAAGCGGTACCGTCCGAAATGTTCTCACCACCAACACCCATATCGCCGACTTCCATATCCTGCTGCTGGACAGTGCGGCCCTTATCATCTTTGGCTATGATCGATATCTCATTCTCATCGAAGCCCTTCTCACGCAGCGTCTTCACGGCCTTCTCCGCCGCTCGTTCATCACGAAAAACGCCGATGACGGTAGACATGTAATTCCCCCCTTCGTTGTCGGTCGGTCAAGTCCGATTGACCTGTCTGGGAATTATTCTACCCTGAAAACAGCGGCTTATTCTGCCGGTCAGATTCTTCAATACGGCGCATGGTGTCTCTGTAGTCCTGAGCGGTACTCAAGTCGACGATAATCAAATCACGCCCGACTTTAGTGATTCCGCGCCACGGAATCACGACTGGTTTGGTTCGCCAAAAGCGTCGTCCGTATGGTATCACTATTGAATCGACCATTCCGGTACGCGTGTTGATAATCAGATCAGTATGGTCTACAAACCCAAGCCTGATGCCTTCATCAACGGCAATGATCTCCTTCCCCGCCAAATCGGAATACCTCATGGGATCCCCCCGTCACAGACTATTCTGGCCTTAGTCTGCCTAGAACTCGTATTCCCATGATATGCGCCAGACGGGATCCCTGTCAAAGGCTGCACGGATGTTACCCCTATCGTAGGCACCCCACTCAAGCTGAACAACACCGTTCCCCCTCTTGATTTGTGTGCGGGCAAAGAAGTTCGACCGGCCTTTTTGGAAATCCCGCTTATACACGACCCGCCAGCTGCCCAAAAAGTCAAAATCAGTTTGGAACCGCACTAGTCCGAATGGGTAATCAATCGTTACACGGTTAGAAGCTTTCGCTTGGTCCCAATCGACCCGGAAAGTCTGGCGAATAGGATCAATCTGCCATGACGAGTGCGAGCCTTTCCACTTCAGAATTAGGGCTCGGGTGGGCTGGAGGCGTAGTTCCGCAGAATAGTTCAGTTTTGTGATCTGAGTGTCTAGGGAAACTCGAGGATAGCTGTGCTGCCCGTCAATCGAGGAGTGGCTCCGCAGGGTAAGTCCGATATTCATTACCGGCAGCTCATGCTGCAGGCGCATTTCCCAACCTTTGCGATCTGGAGTGAATCGATTTGTCGAAGAGAACAAACTTGTGAACTCTGGATCAATTTCTACGTACTGCAGCTCAATCGCGCTCTTGCCCGTGTGAAGCCCGCTGGTCCACACTAATCCTCGACAAGGCCGCTCTCTTCCTGCCCAGTGCCAGCCTACTGCCAGTTCTGCTTGGCACAAGCTGCCCTCTAGTCCTCCCTGCAGCACAGCAACCCTACCGAAGGTGCGGCCCTCATTTGAACCATGCTCGGTATCGTAGATTAGGTTGAGGCCGATAAGCTCACAGGGGCCGAGGCTCTTTTCAAATAGCGCAAAGGCGCCATGCGCCTTCTCGTCGTCCAGAGGGATGTGCAAAAAACTACCACAAGATAGATCTCGGAAGCAGGCCGCAACAACGGCAGTTTGATTAGTGAACTGATTCTTGTTCAAAACCCTGAACAGGCTCGGTTCACTAAAATGGGGCATACCCCGCCAATGCTCGAGCACGATGCCCTCTCCGTTGTATTTCAGCTCCCACGCTGGCATGGGCATGTGGACCTGCTGGAATGTATGCTCTAGCGTTAGAGTCCCACCAAAACTCCAGTTCCGCCAACGGGACTGTTGGGCAAGAATCAACGAACTCGTGCACTCGCCACCGGCAATCTCGCCTGCAGAAGTGATAGTGAACGCCTGTACTGCATTTGAACTTAACACTAACAGTGATAAACTGACAACAAAAAAGACTTCGCGCAAGATCAAAGGAATCTCCTTTGGTCTTCTCCCTTGGGCGCGAAGTCCATTGTAATTATATCATAAATCCCTATTTATTCCAAGCATACCCTGAACGATCGGTTTTCCCCTCTTGTCTGCGGAAGTTCTCGGCATTCTTGGCCATGTATGCTTCATACAGCTCTTCGGGGCCGATACCTGCCTTAAGGCACATGCTAACAAAGAAATGCAGCACATCGACAATCTCTTCTTTGAGCTTATCGTGATCGATGGGGCGAGCATCTTTCCACCATTTGAAATTCACCTCATCCAGAATTTCAGCCAACTCTGAAATTATAGCCAGAACCTCCTTCTGGATCCAGGTGCTTTGGTCATAATTTAAGCCCCGCTTTTCAGCAAGAGCACTATCAAATTCGGACTGCTTCTTGAAAATCTCAACTAGCATATCTTGCGGCACTTTAGATCCCCCCAGGTTACATCATCAAGCGGTCCGATCGCAGCAATACTGAGGTTAGCCGGATTAGACAGCTCCTCCGCCAAGTCGATTATCTGCTCCCGCTCTACTGCATCGATCTCCGCGATCATCTCGTCTGGCGGGATGATTCGGCCATAATTGATCTCATTCTTCGCTAGACTAGACATGCGGCTGCTCATACTCTCCAATGAAAGCATCATGCTCCCTTTCAGCTGGCTCTTGGACCGCTGAACCGCTTCTTCTGTGATGGATGAAGCAAGATTCTGCAGCTGGTGGTAAACTACGTCCATGACTTGATCGAGATTCTGCCGGCTGAACCCAGCGAAAATACTGAGCAACCCAGCATCGCGGTATGATGCGTGATAAGAGTACGTATTATAAACCAACCCCCGCTCTTCCCTAAGTTCCTGGAACAAGAGGGAACTTACCCCACCTCCAAGGAGCGTGTCTAACAGATAGAGGGCAGCCTTGCGGTGATCATTCCTCGGTAAGGCTGGCCCGCCCAAACACAGGTACACTTGTTCTGTGTCACGCTGCCTGATTAAGAGCCTTCCCCTAGAGGTAGCGGGAGGAGGAGTGTTCGGCTGAGGGCCGCGAGGCAGACTGCTGAATCGGCTGGCAAATTCGCTGACCAGCCGTTCATGCTCCACATTTCCTGCGCAAGCAATCACCAAACGATCGGTCGTATAATTCCGCGCCATGAAACTAAGGATCTTTTCCCGATCAAAACGCAGAATAGTCTCGCGAGTACCAAGAATATTCCTGCCCAAAGGATGCGTTGGCCACAAGGCTTCGTTAAGCAGCTCATGGACAAGTTCATCCGGTTCGTCTTCAGACATGTTCAGTTCTTCAAGAACCACACCCCGCTCCTTGAGGATTTCCTGTTCATCAAACACCGAATGCAGAAGCATTTGATGGAGGAGATCAACCGCCACATCAAAATCCTCGTCTAGTACACGGGCGTAGTAGCAGGTGTGTTCCTTACCGGTAAAAGCGTTCAGATGGCCGCCGCACTGGTCCATTACTTCAGCCATGTCCCGAGCAGAATAGCGCTCAGTACCCTTAAACAGCATGTGCTCAATAAAGTGAGCAAGGCCCCGTTCATCAGCTTCTTCATCACGGCTGCCCGTCTCAAACCAGACGCCCAACGAGATGGAGCGGACGTAGGGTATATATTCACTTACAACTCGTACACCATTGGGCAAGACTGTCCTTTGGTACATAAGGTCCTCCAAAGTTGTATTTCCTTCCCATTATAAGTCTTCCTTCCACTAATGTAAAGCAATCCCTACTTCAGCGCTTCTTTCCTGCGGTAACGTCCTCGCTGCTGTGATAATATTGAACATGGAGGAGGAAGAGCCGTGAATCAAGGTATTATCGCTGCAATTCTCAGCATCATATTCTACCTGACAAGCCTATTGGGAGGTTCTGCACCGCAAGCAACTGCTCCCAAAGCATACAGCTCTCTTGAGCAGCAGACCGTCTCTTCAATCATGGGCAGACGTGCAGTTGTACTGGGAGACAAAATTGCGCTTCGTTCAGGCCCTGATACGACCTATCCTGCAGTAACAGCCTTGAACAAGGGAACCGAGGTTACTGTTTTGCAAGCCGAGAATGGCTGGTACAGAGTGCGTTCCTCGGGTGGTCGGACTGGCTGGGTGGCTGGAAATAGTGTAGCCCTCCAGTCAACGAGCCGAACAGACAGCACCAAGCCAATGATTCTAGGATATTACGCTCTAGACGGTGACTCTTTTGATGCTGTACTCGACCACGGCCGAATCCTAACGAGTATCGCACCTTCGTCCTGGAACCTGTCAGGCAGCGGTGAAATCACCGGAGCCTTCAACGCCAAGTTGATGGGAGAGTCCCTTCTCTTTGCTGGTAATCACGGTCTAGAAACCTATGCGGTGATCAACAGTTCGGAGACATCCTTATTGCTAACTGACCCAGCAGCCCAGGCGAAAGCTGTGAGCAGTATTATCAGCGCCCTAGAAGAATGGGGCGTCCACGGGGCACATCTCAACCTGGGAGGAGCTTCACGAGAACTGGCTGAAGAGTTGACCGCATTTGCAGCCCGCCTTGCTGAAGCACTGCACGGCAAAGGCCTCAAACTTTCTATGGCAGTCCCTGCTCAAATGGAAGATAGCCATGACAGTGCCTATGATTATCGCGCCCTTCAAGAGCATCTTGATTTCTTGGTAATTATGGCTTTCGGGCAGCATCATTCTGATACACCACCAGGCCCTGTAGCTGGTGCCGACTGGGTAGAAGCAGTGGTGCGTCATGCGCTCGATGGAGTACCAGCTGAGAAAGTTGTGCTCGGGCTTCCTACCTTTGGCTATGACTGGCCTTCAGAAGGGCGTGCTGAATCTTTGTCCCACATCCGGGCAATGGAAGTGGCCGCCGCACAAGGTGTCAAAGTGCGCTGGCACAGCCAGTACAAAGCACCCTATTTCACCTATGGGGACGGCCATGAGGTCTGGTTCGAAAATCGCTACAGTCTACAGGCCAAATTGCAGATTGCAGAAGACTACGGTCTCCGTGGCGTTGCTCTCTGGCACTTGGGGCAGGAAGACTCAGGAATCTGGGATCTGCTGAAATCCTACTCCTAGTCGGCGAGAAGCTCACCGACGGTGACCAAACGAAAACCCTTTTTGAGCAGCTGATCGATAATAATCGGGAGGGCTTCCAGCGTAGGCTGTGTGGGGTGCATCAGCACCAAGGCGCCGTTGGAGGCCCTTTCTATCACCCGATCGATGATCACCGTAGGCGCAGGACGCTGCCAATCAACCGTATCGATGGTCCACAGAACGGTCTTGTAGCCTAACTCACCAGCAACGACTACCGTCTCTCTGTTGTGATCGCCGCCAGGAGGGGCAAACAGCGTAGGTTTCTGCCCTGTGGCTTCGACGAGGATTTCTTCACCCTCCAGAATGAAACGCCTAACTTCATCCCGGCTCATTTGGCTGGGCATGCCGTGCCAACCACCATGGTTTCCTATTTCATGACCTGCTTCGGCGATTTTGCGTGCCAAGTCGGGTGTCCGCTTCGCCCATCTACCCGTAGGAAACCACGTTGCCAAAACCTCGTATTTCTTGAAAACCTCAAGCATAGGCTCGATAAACTCATCGCCCCAGTCCACATTCACCATCAACGCCATCATAGGATCCGTTGTCGGCCCCCGCCTATAGGCCTGAAAGTGCTTCTGAGTAATCGAGGGGAGAATGTGGACCATTACATAATCAACACGACTGTTGGCCGGAGCCGATAGAAGCGCTTCAATGGTGGCATTCACATCAACGATCTGTCCAACCTGTTCCGCAAGTACCGTGCCAGCCTGCCAGTCCCACGAAGCATTCCGTGCTTCAACGTAGTAATTCTCCGAGAGACTGGCGATCACATCATAAAGCTCATGCTCCAAGAGGCCGCCCACCGGGAAATTATCCAGCGTTACACCTGGCTTTACGCCATACATAAAGCGGCGGATCCTGTCGACCACCCTCGGGCCCCAGAGAAGCGATCCCGCCACCAGCAAG
>JAAYMS010000123.1 GCA_012521295.1 Bacillota bacterium | reverse complement strand
GCTTGATCCAGATCCACTTGTAGATCACCTCCTTCTCCAACTTGCTGGGCTATACTGCTAAATCGCTAGGCCGCCATCACAGCGGATGACTTGGCCGGTGATATACTGATTGTCCTCAGACACCAAAAACCCCACAAGTTTGGCCACATCTTCGGGCGTGCCTGTACGCTTTAACGGAATATGTTCCAAGAGGGCCGTACGGTGTTTCTCGGGGATGGCCTGAGTCATATCAGTATCAATATAGCCCGGTGCCACAGCATTCACTAGGATATTTCGAGATGCAACTTCTTTAGCAAGGCTCTTAGTAAGTCCAATAATTCCAGCTTTCGAGGCAGCGTAGTTGACCTGGCCTGCATTCCCTCCGATGCCGACCACCGAGGCGACGTTGACAATCCAACCTCGGCGCTGCCGCATCATAGGCCGCACGGCCGCTCGGCAGACATTGAATGTGCCAGTGAGATTGGTGCGCAGGACTGTCTCCCAATCATCGTCGGACATGCGCACTACCAGGCCATCTCTCGTGATCCCGGCGTTGTTTATCACTACGTCAAGCCGGCCAAACTCTTTCATGATGCGTTCTATGACAGCGTCAACCTCGTGAGTTTGGCCAACGTCAGCAGCGACAGCCATCACTCCCTGTGCTTCCCATTCCGCCAGCAGCTGTTCATTCCTGCCAACCACTACCACCTTGACGCCTTGCTTCAGTAGATGCTCAGCAATTGCTTTCCCGATGCCCCTAGTGGCTCCTGTGACCAGCCCAATTCTGTCAGGCATTTCCATGCTACTATATCCCTCCTGGCGTGGCAAGTGAAATTTTGAGAGTGCCCAGCGTACGGCGTGCCATAGGCCCGATAACGGCTTTAGGGCTCATTTCCACGAGTGTATCAATGCCCAACTGAGCCGCTTTAAGCACGTTTTCTGCGAAACGCACAGGCTGCGTCAACTGCTCAACCAATTCTGCTTTAATATCCTCACCCTTATACACGGGTTCATTTCGATGGTTACTAATTACCGGTATAGAGATATCTTGCATCTCGATGCTCGTGATATACTCCTGCAGCTTCTGAGCAGCAGGAGCCATGAGCTCCGTATGAAACGGCCCTGAAACCTTTAGTGGTACTGCTCTTCTTGCTCCCTGCTCCAAGGCTAGCCCAGTGGCCTGTTCGAGTGCTGTTTCGACCCCGCTGAGTACCACTTGGCCGGGACAGTTCAGATTGGCAATGCTCACAAAATGGGTCTGAGATACTTTACGACAGATCTGGGCCAGAGTTTCTTCATCAAGTCCGATAACCGCCAACATACCGCCCGATAATTCTCCCATGAACTTCCCGCGCGCTGCGGCAAGGCGGACTCCATCGGCAAAGCTAAATGCGCCGGCTGTGGCAAAGGCAGTGATCTCGCCTAGACTATGGCCCAAGAAAAGCTCTGGTTCGAGCTGGCCTTTATAGAATTCCCAAAGCGCAAAGCAGGTCACAAAAACCGCAGGCTGTGCATACTCGGTTTGGTGTAGTTTCTCCTCAGGGCCTGAGCACAGTAGTTCCGCAAGATCGTATCCTAAAATTACGCTAGCCTCTTCAAATAAATGCCACGCTGGTGTCTTCCTTAATGGCTCTGCCATCCCAAGATACTGTATACCCTGTCCGGGAAAAGCCACCGCCTTACCCACGGTTCTCACCCCGTTCATACCATCGTAGAAGAGCGGATGCCCACGCAAGCCCAGCACCAAACCCAACTAAGACAACATAATCGCCATCGCTCAGACTCCCTGATCTGGCCAGTTCGTCTAAGGCGATTCCGATGCTTCCAGAAGATGTATTGCCATAGCGATCCACATTTACCACAAAGCGCTCCATAGGAACGCTTAATCTGTTGGCTGCAGACTCGATGATGCGTATATTGGCTTGGTGTGGTACAAACCAACTCACATCCTGGGCAGAGATCCCTGCCTTTTCAAGTACTGTCTTTGTAGAAGATTCCATAACGCGTACAGCAAACTTGAACACTTCTCTGCCTGCCATTTTTATATATTGCTCCCGCTGGCTGATAGTCTTCAGCGACGGCGGGCGCAGCGAACCTCCAGCTGGGAGCTGAAGATGCTCAGCGCCGCTCCCATCTGCCCCAAGGTCGACTGCCAGCACTCCATATCCTTCAGGAACGGGCCCAAGGACTGCAGCCCCGGCTCCATCGCCAAACAGCACACAGGTAGAACGATCTGAATAGTCGGTGATGCGGCTCAAAATATCGACACCGATTACCAGCACATGCTCATAGTCCCCTTGAGCCATCTGAGTACCCACCGCTAGAGCATAGGTAAACCCACTGCATCCGGCTGATAGATCAAAGGCAGGGACGTTTTTGATACCTAAGCGATCCTGAACTAGACACGCCGTTGCTGGGAATGGCATGTCAGGAGTTACGGTTGCACAGATAATCATGTCTATATCTTCTGGCATAAGCCCTGCATCTTCAATAGCCTTAGAGGCAGCTCGCACAGCGAAATGCGATGCCGCTTCTGCCTCCTCTGCGATGCGCCGTTCTTTGATGCCAGTGCGGGTCGTGATCCATTCATCAGATGTATCGACTATCTTCTCGAGATCAGCGTTCGTCAATACCTTTTCTGGCACTGCTGCGCCAATCCCGAGAATACCAACTGCGCTGCGAGGCACTCTTTTCACCTACTCTGTTTCAGCGGCCATCATAGCTTCTATGGTAGCCACAATATTGTTCTCAGCAGCGTCGCGAGCTGCTCGAATGGCGTTACGAATAGCTTTGGCGTTGGAACTACCGTGAGCTACAATCGCCACACCCTTCGTTCCCAAGAGCGGAGCGCCGCCATACTCTGTGTAATCCATCCGCTTTTTAATCCGCCTAAAGCTTGGCTTAAGGAGCATCGCTCCAACGGAACCTGTTATTGTACTTGTAAACTCCTCTTTCATCATGTCAAACAGAGAACTCGCCAATCCTTCAGCAAATTTCAATACGACATTGCCAACAAATCCGTCGCAGATGACTACATCAGCGTGGCCCTTAGAAATGTCACGCCCTTCAATATTTCCGATGAAGTTTAGTGAAGACTGAGCCAGTTCGTCATAAACCTCTTTAACTAGTGCGTTGCCTTTGCCCGGTTCTTCACCTACGTTCAATAGGCCAACTTTAGGCTTATGGATCTGCAGGACATGCTCGGCATAGGCCGAAGCCATTTTAGCAAACTGCACAAGGTGGCTGGGTCTGCAGTCAACATTCGCTCCCACGTCAGCCACGATGCATACACCTTTCAAAGTCGGCATCAACGTTGTAATGGCGGGCCTTTCGACACCTTTGATCCGCCCAATGACGAAAAGAGAAGCAGCCAGGGTTGCACCGGTACTACCTGCACTTACCAGCCCTACGGCCTGGTTTTCTCTAACTAGCCTGGCGGCTGCTACAAGGGAAGAGTCCTTTTTTCGCCGCACCGCTTCGACAGGAGACTCATTCATCCCAATGATCTCGGGTGCATGGACAATCTCGATGAGATTGCTGCCAGGCTTGCCCTCAATTAACGCCCGCAGCCTTTGCTCGTCTCCAGTCAGAATCGACGAGATACCATACATTTCTGCAGCCTGCAGAGCCCCCTCGACAATTTGCTCAGGAGCGTAATCTCCACCAAAGCCATCAACTGCGATCTTCGTCATGTTGGGCTCCCCCTTTATTCTCAACATCAACTACAGTGAACTCCCCGCTGAAAACCAACTCATCGTTCACCTTGCTTTCTACCTGTATAACATACTGCGCCCCGCGTGCCTCAATTACCTGTGCCTTAGCTACTACGCGCTGACCTTCATATACAGGTTTGTAGTAGCGTACTGAAGCGCTCTTGGTTAATGCCAGTTCTGAATTAACTACGGCCACTGCCAGAGAGTTTCCCTGGGCAAATAAGAAATGGCCCCGGGCGATGCGTGTCCGGCCAAAGACCATTCGATCTGTGATGGCCAGAATCGAGATCCCTTGTTTTCCAAGTTCGATATCGATCGGTTCACCGATCAACTCCTCTTCAGTGAGAGCTCTTACATCAGAAAAAGCTTCTGCGGCAATGTTTTTAGCCCTTTCCCTGAGTTCCGGGATATTCAAAGCCATCCGATCCAAGCGAATAGTCGCTACACTGACTTTGAACTCTTCAGCTAGCTGCCAGTCCGTAAGAAAAGGATCTTCCTCGAGACGTTTCTTCAGAAGTTCGCGCCGTTCTGGCCGAGTTAGTTTCATGTGATCTCATTCCTTTTGCCCACATCGTATTACCTGGTCATAATATATAGTCATAGTATACCCGAGGACTGGCAGCTTGTAAAGCAAAAAAAAAGATGTCCAGTGGACATCTTCGTAATAATCACATGCAAGACTAACTTAGTTGGCTTCGACTTCAATAACTTCCCGACCCTTGTAGGTACCGCAATTTGGGCATGCCCGATGAGGCAGCTTTGGCTCACGGCACTGCGGACATACCTGTGTGGCTGCAGCAGCAATCTTCCACTGGGAACGGCGGGAATTAGTCCTTGCTTTGGAGTTTCTTCTCTTTGGTACTGCCATCTTCTTTCCCCCTCTCCTCTGTCTTGTCCTCTGCCTTCAATAGTTCCAATAATGGTGCAAATCTCAGATCGATATCGGGCCCCGCACAGTCACAAGCTCCGTCCTTGAGGGGCTGGCCGCACTGGGGGCACAGACCGGGACAATCTTCTTGACAAACCACTTTCATTGGAACGGCCAACAGGAGTGATTCGCGGAGAGCGTCAGTGAGATCAATTTCATCTCCGTCGACGACCGGAATCTCTTCTGGGAAGAAGTCGTCATCCTCCTCAAGCTCCATTCCTTCGTGGGTTGTACGGTAAAACTCCTCTACATCTGCTTCTAGTTTACCGGGAAACTCCCGTAGACATCGTGTACACTCGTACTGTACATCACTGACGAGCTTCCCTGTGATCAACAAGCCTTTACCTGTATTAGTCACAACCAGATCTACATCAATGGGAGAACACACCTCCACATTGGCGGGTAGATCGCTTGCAATAATATCCTGGGAAAGCTGACGGGTTTCACGCTGTGAAAATCCCGGCTGCCCTTTAAGCGAGCCGATATTGATTCGCATCCTGTTCACCTCATAAATTATACAAAGATTGCCCAGGGGTGTCAAGCATTTCCCCTTACTTGGCCTGTAGGTTTGTCCCTGCTAAGATTTCTTGAATCTCTCTTAGGCTGGCCTCCGCAGCCTCCCTACCTGCAGCTATGATCTCACCTGCACGGTTTAGTTGAGTTGATGTCACATTGCTGAGATCAGGCCGCACGATTACATCGGCATCGATAGGCCGGAACTTGGCATTTTCTCGATCCAAAATCTCGATGGTACGCATGATAATATTCCCCAGGTTCTTCACTTTTTTCCCGACAGGTGGAAGCCCCACATCTACCGCAATCACAATGTCGGCTCCTAACTCTCGGCAGGTATGCGCAGGGACCCGGTTAACCAGCGCACCATCCACCAACAGCCTACCATCCAACTCTACAGGCACAAAGATTCCCGGAATACTCATGCTTGCTCTCACGCCATCAGCCAAATTTCCAGACTTGATGACAACTTCTTCGCCCGTTTGGATATCTGTGGCCACCACGGCAGCAGGAATCGGCAGGGCTTCAAAACTGAGATTACGGGTTAGAAACTTCATCAGTTCATATATAGGCTCCGATGAAACAAGCCCTAATCTTGGCACGGTCAGATTTACTAGTTTGTTCCAGTTCAATTCTTGAGCCATCCGCGCCAGGGTATACATATCAGTTCCGGCGGCATACAAGGTGCCCACAATAGCACCTGCACTGGTCCCGGTAATCATATCTATCGGTATCTTGTTTTCTACAAAAACCTGTAGCACACCAATATGAGCCAATCCTCGCGCAGCACCAGCACTGAGAGCTATCCCAACCTTTGGACGCAAAAAACCACCCCCACAGACGTAATATTCCCCAAGTCCTGGCAATATACATTAGCGAACTATCACGGGGAGAGGATGAAGAACATGAATAGAGGCCGCATAACAGCCTTCATTGCGCTCATGATCGCCCTTGCCATGCTGATCTACCCGCAGGAGTCGTTCGAAGCGTCTGTGGAAGGCCTAAAGCTGTGGTTTGAGATCGTGCTCCCTGCTCTCCTACCCTTCTTTGCCATGGCCGATATTCTAATGGGATTGGGTGTAGTGAGCTTCTTAGGGGCACTGCTAGAACCAATCATGCGCCCATTATTCCGCATTCCTGGTGTGGGAGGCTTCGCCGTAGCCATGGGATTGGCGGGTGGTTACCCAATTGGAGCCCGCATAACTGGAGAACTGCACCGCAGAGGGCTCTGTACTCGCGTCGAGGCAGAACGGCTGCTGGCTTTTGCTAACACCGCAGACCCTCTGTTTATCGTAGGAGCAGTCGCTGTAGGTATGTTCGGCCGCCCAGAAATAGGCGCAGCAATGCTCATAGCTCACTATTTGGGAGTAGTCATGGTGGGCCTATTGCTGCGCTTCTACCGCACTGGTGAACCTGAGACACCGCTCCCTAAGAAACAACGGTCAGAGGGTTATCTCGCTCGAGCAATACGCGAAATGGATAAAGCGCGCCGAGCTGATGGCAGATCCTTCGGCCAACTGTTTGGTGACACGATCAGAGAAACTTTTGCCTCTATGCTCTTTATTGGTGGATGCATCATGATGTTCTCAGTATTAACCACAGTACTGGACGCTGCGGGAATAATGAAATTCCTGACAATTCCCCTAGAAGCCATTCTAAGAACCTTTAAACTAGAGCCCAGCTTAGCCACGCCCATAGTACACGGATTCTTCGAAACCACCCTGGGCTCAAAGTCCGCGAGCGCAGCAAGTGCGCCACTTATCCAACGTGCTGTAGTGGCAAGTCTCGTGATAGGCTGGAGCGGCCTTTCAGTTCACAGTCAGGTCTCGGTAATGATCCTGGGAACGCGAATCCGAATGCTGCCCTATATGTTCGCCCGGCTCGGACACGGCATCATCGCCGGCATAGTCACGGCGATTCTTCTCGGCCCTGGCATGGCTGTCACCAGTAGGATTGCAGGAGCTATTCCGGTCTTGTCGACGGCCACTTGGCAGACCCTCAGCCTTGGGGCCCGGTTCGTGCTATCCCTCAAATGGGCTAGTATCGTGGGCTTAACGGGCACTGCACTTGGCGGATTAGTCCGGCTTTCAAGCCGAATAAGAATTATTCCATTCAGACACTAGCATTCTTGTTCAGCTGTTCGCGGCCTTTAGTTACCACCGAGAGAGTTTTTTCGAGTGCTTCCTGCAGATTGCGCAAGACCTGATCCGCATACTCATCGGCTCCCCGTGTGATCTCCTTAGCGCGCTGTGATGCTTCTTCTACGATGCGGCGCGCTTCTTGCTCTGCTTGCCGATGAATCTCGCTTTCTCTAATGAGCTTAGCAGCATATTCCTCTGCCTGAGCTACGATCCGCTCGGCTTTTTGCTGCCCCTCAGCGATGACTCTGTCCTTTTCTACCGATACAGCCTCGGCTCGTCTTACCTCCTCCGGTACAGAAGTACGGATTTGATCGATGAGATCCAATAGCTGATCTGCATCAATCAGCACTCTACCGGTAAGGGGAAGTTCTGGTGCCTTTTCCACAAGCTCCTCAAGCTGCTCAAGCAGGACCACAAGATTAATCCTATTCATGGTTGTCACCATCCGTTTCCCTAAACTTTTCATAAAGCCTGGCAGCAACTGGGGGAGACACCCACTTAGAGACGTCCCCGCCTAGGCTGGCAACTTCCTTAATAGCAGACGAACTGATAAAAGAATACTTACTATTAGTCATCATAAAAACGGTCTCTACATCAGGGGCCAAATTACTGTTCATGCTGGCGAGCTTGAATTCGAACTCAAAATCTGTTACGGCGCGCAGGCCCCGTACAATCGCGACCGCGTTCTTTTCATGTGCATAATCCACAGCAAGCCCAGCGTAAGACTCAATCGTCACATTATCCAAATGGCTGAACTGCTCTTCAAGCATTTCTATCCGTTCTTGCACAGTAAACAGCGGTTTCTTATCCGGATTATGTAAAACAGCGACGTAGATGTGATCAAATAACCTGCTTGCACGTTCAATGATATCCACATGCCCCAGTGTAACGGGATCAAACGTTCCTGGGCAGACGCTGATTCGCACTACTCGACATCCTCCCTCAAAGTAAAAAAACCAAGCACTGTATCGCCATACTTTTCCTGGCGCACAAGCTGAAATTTCGACGTACTTAGATCGATTTCCTCTTTGACTCCGTATTCTGCAATTATCACAGCATCGGGTTGAACTATATCTGCTTCCCACAGCGCTGCAAGTGTTGGCACAATGAAGCCCTTTCCGTAGGGCGGATCAAGAAAGATGATGTCAAACTTCTTCTGCTGTTCACGTAGGCGCTGAATCGCACGTTCAACCCGCATGGTTAAGACTTCGGCATCGTCTAACCGCGCTCGTGCCAGGTTTTCTTTGATCATGCGGGTACAGGCCGGTTTTGCATCAACAAATACCGCCCTGGCCGCCCCTCTGCTGAGGGCTTCAATACCGATGCCACCATTACCTGCAAATAGATCAAGAAAAACCGCATCACCAATCCGCGGCTGTAGAATACTGAACAAGGCTTCCTTAACCCGGTCTGCTGTAGGGCGTGTCTCATAGCCCGGTACACTCCCCAAGCGCACTCCTCTTGCTTTCCCTGCTACTACCCTCACTCATATCACTCCATCGCTGGCGTTTATTACCATTTTTTTGCACGCATAAGAGTTAGCAAGCCTGCCACATACTAGCAAATGAAAAGATTGACCTCCCCATAAGGCAAGGATTGACTGGCTTAGTATTTCCCAGTCTTCCTCCGGTTTCTCCTCTCCCATGGACAGCGGGCCTGCTTTAGATAGCAGGCCGCTGTCTGTTTATCTCTTCGCGCAGGGTAGGATACCCCTCTAATTCTGGGTTTTCCTCGAGAAGCCTCTTAGCTTCAATAGCAGCCAGTTCCAGCAGTTCTCGGTCTTCAACGATATCACCCAGTAAGAACAAGGGTTGTCCGGACTGCCTCAGTCCCAAGAGATCACCCGGGCCGCGCAGCTTTAGATCTTCTTCGGCTATCATGAACCCGTCCGTCGAATGGCGAATTGCCTGCAGCCGTCGTTTTATCGTATCAGATTTCAGATCGGCAATCAGAAAGCAGTAACCCTGTTTGTCACCGCGTCCGACTCGGCCTCGCAGTTGGTGCAGTTGAGCCAGTCCAAAGCGTTCGGCATTTTCAATTACCATCACCGTGGCCCGTGGCACATTCATTCCTACTTCGATGACAGTCGTCGATACCAGAACATCAAGCTCGTGGCGATAGAATGCCTCTAGGACTTCCTCCTTTTCCTGCCCCATTTGACCGTGGACAAGACCCACTCTCACGCCTTTGAGAGGCCCTTTCACCAGGCGTTCCATCTCCTGGACAGCGGCGCGAAGATCAAGCTTGTCCGACTCTTCTACCAAAGGAAACACTACAAAAGCCTGCTCACCTTCATGGACACGCTTTACGACGAACTCGTACACTTGATTTCTCTGGCGCGGGTGGATTAAGCGCGTATCAACCGCTTTACGCCCCGCTGGCATATCGCGAATAGTACTGACCGCTAAATCGCCGTACAGGGTTAACGCCAAAGAGCGCGGAATGGGCGTTGCACTCATCACCAACATATCCGCGGACTGTTCATCACCGAGAGCCTGGCGCTGCCGAACACCAAAGCGGTGCTGTTCATCAACGATGGCAAGCGTGAGGTTCTTAAAACTCACTCCATCGGTAATTAGGGCGTGCGTGCCAACTACTACAGGAATCGTCCCAGAGCTGATCCCTTCTAGTACGGCGCTGCGCTGCTTCTTAGGCATGTTGCTTACGAGAAGCTCAACCTCAATGCCGAGCTTCTGCAAAGCGTCGCGGAACCGGTCTACCATCTGTCGTGCTAAAACTTCGGTGGGAACCATGACTGCTACCTGGCCGCCCGATTCCACCGCCTTGACAGCTGCATACAAGGCGACAATCGTTTTTCCTGAGCCAACATCGCCTTGGATCAGCCGTCCCATGCGCGCTGAGCTCTCCATATCAGAACGAACATCAGCGATGGCTTGAACCTGGCCATTAGTCAATTGGAAAGGTAGGCTCTGGAAGAAGCGCTCTACTAATGGGCCATCTGGTTGATGGACTTTCCCAGGTACAGCCGTTGCGCCGAGCTGCAGACCGAGATGAAATAGGAAAAACTCCTCGAAGATGAGGCGCCTCCGTGCCTTTTCTAGCGCCGAGTGGCTCATTGGAAAATGGATGGACCGCAGCGCTTCGTGGCGATGGCCGAACTGGGCAGTCAGATGACTCGGTAGACATTCATAGATCTCCCCCAGATAACCCAAGACGTGCTCTACCCACCTGACTCGCATCTGGTTGCTGATTCCTGACGTAAGTGGATAAACAGGGGCTAGTCCAGCCCTAGGAGCTTTGAGGTAGAACTCGGGTGAGTTCATCTCCCATTCGAGGAGCGCGCGTTTGACCGGGCCGTAGACCCACAGCTGTTTGGCATTCTGCAGACGCTGGTAGATGTAAGTATACCCTCGGCGGCGGTGAACAAGAAACCAAGTCAGTTTAAGAGTACCGCCTCCGGCACTTAGCCTCGCCTGTACCAAACGCCTACCCCCAGAGATCTGCCTTTCGGACAGCTCAATCAGTTCTCCTCTGACCAAGTATTCGCCTTCGTCTTGAAGCTCTCCTGGGGTCCACACACGGGTAAAGTCCTTGTAGGTTCGCGGAAAACCATACAGCACATCGCGCAAAGTGTAAAGGCCCAGTTTTGCAAGGGTCTGGCGCCTGTTTTCGCCCACACCTGGGAGGGCTGTGACGTCACTATCTAAATGTGCTTGCAAAGCCATCTCCCTTCACCTCATAAAAAAGCCCCTAGGAGCTAGGGGCATCACTTATCTTACATTTTCGGATGAAGCAGAAGTGCCATCGTGCCCATACCAACGTGAACTCCAATGGTGGGGCCAATCATCCCAAGAATCACGTCATCTGTTAGGGCTAATTCTTCTTTAAGTGCCAAGGCCAGCTGCTCTGCCTCGTTGGGCACCATTGCGTGAGTGAGGCCCACACTTAGATCTTTATCAGGGTACTTTGCTCGGACCTGACGAGCGAGCTCTTTGAGGCGCTTGATGGCTCTCCCTTTGCCTCTTATTTTCTCAAGAGGGCTGACTACGCCATCCTGAAGCGTCAATATAGGCTTGATATTCAGCAGCGTACCCAAGAGGGCCTGGGCATTACCGATTCGTCCATTACGCCGCAGATACTCGAGAGTATCCACTACAAAAAACACCTGCATCTCCGATATGGCGTAATTCAGCTTCTCTAGGATTTCCTCCAGAGCAATTCCTGCTCTAATCAGGCGTGCGGCTTCTACTGCGATCAATCCGATCCCGATTGAAGCTGACTTGGTATCGATGTTTATGACCTTAATCCCTTCCTCAGCAACCATCGTACCTGCGATTACCGATGATTGGTACGTGCCGCTGAGCCTGCTGCTGAGGTGGATAGAAAGGATAGTATCACCAGGCTCGGCAATTTCTAGGTATTTCGCTTGAAAATCTGCAGGCGAAGGCTGGCAGGTGCTGGGCAGCTCATCGTCGTTCTGCAGCCTCTGGTAGAACTCAGCCACACTCAGGTCAATACCATCCCTATAGATCTCGTCTCCAAATTGGATACTAAGCGGAACTACGTGGATGTTCAGTTCCTGCCTTATTTTTTCTGGCAGATCACTGCCGGTGTCTGTGACAACATGAATCCGCGCCATGGGGTGCCTCCTCGTCGGGTATTGTTACTCCACCGATACAATGTAATAGTATAAAGGCTGACCGCCGCTGTAAATCTCAATCTCACAATCGGCATACTGCTCACAGAGTTCCTCATAGAGCGCCTCTGCTTCTGCAGCTTCCTGATCTTCACCGTAGTAGATGCTGATTACAGACGAATCCTCATCCACCATGCTCTCGACTAAGCGGCGTGTTACATCAGCTGTTGACTGGCCGACTACCGCGATTTTCCCTTCTACAAGGCCGATGATGTCTCGTTCTTCGATTTGGAGGTCGCCAGCTACAGTGGCTCTGACGGCATACGTTACCTCACCAGTTTTGACCTCACTCTTATGTTCTTCCATAGCTTCGAGATTGTGCTCAAGAGAAGCTTCTGGCTCGTAGTACATCAAGGCAGTGATACCTTGTGGTATGGAGCGGGTGGCCACTACCCCAATGGGCTTATCTGAAAGCTCTCGGACCTGATTTGCAGAGAAAATGACGTTCTTATTGTTGGGCAGAATAATGACTGCATCAGCATTAACACTTTCAACCGCTCTCAAAAGATCTTCGGTGCTGGGATTCATAGTCTGACCGCCAGGCACAATTACGTCTACTCCTAGGCTCATGAAAACATCAGCCAAGCCCTTACCCGGAACCACTGCAACTAAGCCGATGTTCTTCCGCTCACCCTGAGGCGCAGACATGGAACCAAAGTCATGCTGATGTTCTTCTGTGTACTTCTCATTTTGGAGCTGCATGTTGTCAATCTTGATATCAGTCAGATTGCCAAGCGCACCGCAGAACTCCAACACTTCTCCGGGATGATCCGTATGGATATGAACCTTCACAACACGTTCATCTCCAACGACCAACATGGATTCACCTTTTGGCTCAAGTGAACTGCGTACATAATCTGGATCGAGTTTCGTTCCTAAAATCAAGAACTCGGTACAGTATTTGTTTACCAGCTCACCCTCGATGCGTGTAATCCCTTCCTGCTTCTCTACTACTGCAGTGGGCTGTACATCTAAAGCGGAGTACTCAAGCGGTTTGCCCTCTATACCATGCACAAATCCTTCAAAAATACATAAAAGCCCTTGTCCGCCTGCATCAACGACGCCAGCTTCCTTTAAGACAGGCAGATGCTTAGGGCTGTCCTGCACGGCCTGTGCGGCAGCTTGATAGGCAGCATAGAGCACTTGTTGGGCAGTTGCCCCTTCTTCGGCTGCAGCCGCTGCCGCTGCAGCAGCTTCTCGGCCAACGGTCAACATGGTACCCTCAACAGGCTTCATTACCGCCCGATAGGTGGTTTCTGAAGATTTACGCAATGCCCTAGCCAAGTCTTCCGCAGTGGCCTCAGTTGTGACATCAGCTAAGCCCTCTGCAAAGCCACGGAAATACTGTGACAAGATGACACCGCTGTTACCACGGGCACCCATCAAAGAACCGCGAGCCAAAGCCGATACTAATTGACCGATATTATCTGGTTCAACTTTTTCAATTTCCTTCAGTGCCGCGTTCAAAGTGAGCGACATATTGGTTCCCGTGTCTCCATCTGGCACAGGGAAAACGTTGAGACTGTTGACCATATCTTTCTGCTGCGCAAGAAGTGCTCCCGCATGCAGCAGCATGTTTTTCAATACACTTCCGGTAATGACTTCCAAGACTCTTCCTCCCGACTATCTTCTGCCTGGCTGCGTTACCCGCACGCCCTGCACCCGAACGTTGATATTCTCAACCTTCAGGCCGAGTGTTGTTTCAATGGCATATTTTACCCGTTCCTGTACGATCCGGGCAACCTCAGAAATCTTCACACCATATTCCACTACGATGTACAGCGTAACACTAACCTTGTCACCATGGAACTGAATATCTACGCCGCGTTCGTAATTCTCTCTCCGCAGAAGATCGGTAAGTCCTTCTTGTACACTGCGGGGGGCCATCCCCACCAAACCATAGCATTCCATCGCGGCCACACCACACACTGTGGCGATCACTTGTTCGCTGATATTGATTTTACCCAAGTCTGAGTGGAACTCTTGGGCCATGGTAGTCCCTCCCTTAGGAGTGAGCTGCAATTGTCGAAAATCGATGCAGTTCCTCTGTAATTCATCAGATATCATTTTATCCATTTCACTGGCAAATGTAAAGGATTTTTACCTTGCAATTGCAAGCACCCTGTGCTACAATGATTTACGTTACTAGGAGACGGTACAAAAAGGAGGTTAGATGTATGGCCAGAAGGTGCATTATTTGCGACAAGCAGACAACAACTGGAAACATCCGGAGCCACGCCGAGAATAAAACCCGGCGCACTTGGAAGCCTAACTTGCAAAAAATCCGGGTGTACGTTAAAGGCAGCCCACGCCGCGCCTATGTATGTACCAACTGCATCAAGAGCGGAAGGGCACAGCGTGTCATCTAACCTCAACCGCGAGGAAAGCAAACCCCAGGAATTCCTGGGGCTATTTTTTTTGGTGAACAACCAACAACACGCCTCTAGAGCAAGTAATGTTTATGCACTCAGCGACTGCTTTATTACTGATCCCGAGAGTGGCTCCTTTGATGATCGTTCCATTTTCTAAAGGATAATATAAGCCCGATACAGTTATACCGTCGCAACGCTCGGATAGCGACAGCAGCGATACTGTATCCCCCACATCGGCAGTCAGCTCGAGTTTTTCAGTCACCGTATAAAGATGGGCGGCCGAGGTTAAGAGCTCGCCGCCCACCCCTTGTAATGCCAGCCGGTACAGAATCTGCAAGTTAGCTAGACTATGATCAATTCTGCTTCCCCAAACGCCGGTCATGGCTATGCTGTTTACGCCGCGGCTTAACGCCACTTCTACCGCGAGTTCTCCATCCGTTGCATCTTTGTGTACGGGGAAGGGAACTACTTCAGCCTCGATTTTCCGGCACCATTCGGTAATATCGCTTTCAAGTGAATCAAAATCACCCAACACAATGTGTGGGGCAATACCCCACCTCTCAGCGTGGTGTACCCCGCCATCAGCACAGATCACCAATGTGCCGCTGGACACTTCGGGTGCAAATAGTGGTACGTCTTCGCCTGAGCCGATAATTAGAGCTCTACTGGGCTGGTTCAAAGATGTCCTTCCTGGCCCTGATGACAAACAGAATCACTCCCACCAAAATGGTTTCAGGAATTAAGAAAGTCCCGTTGTACACCATAGAGTAAATCAACGCTGAAGTGCCTTCTGGAGCATACTCTGCGAAAAATACTACACCGGAGATAATATGTGCTAAGTAGCGCAGCAGAGCTCCTACAACTACTCCAACGGCCATCTTATTGCGAAAGAATCCAGCTACTCCCAAAGCCGCAAACGGGATCGGGTAGTCAAGTAGTACCTGTACTGGGTGCATGATGAACGGATCTGTCAAGAGCTTCATCATCCCGAAAAGCGCCCCGCCCAAAAGGCCTACCCGCCCTCCACGTCTAAACGCTAAGACAAAGATGGGCAGCATATCTATTCCAATTGATCCGCCCTGCGGAAGGCGCCACAATCGTATCATTGACAACACTAAAGCAGCACCAACCAACACGGCAGTCTCCACCATGATTTGTAGATTGCGTTTCTCCATGACATCTCCTCCCAAAAAAATAAGCTGCGGACACAAGTTCCACAGCCAGAAAAGCTGTCCGCTTCCCTACGCTGGCATTATCCAAACAGGTTTTGAGGGTCAGGAATGATCCTATCTCAGCCTTCCGGCTCCCCTAGCGGAACTCGTAACCACTATTTGATTTGATTCATTAGATTTATTCTACTCAGATCGCTAAACTCCTGCAATAAGAAGCGGCACCTATTGGTGCCGCTCCGCAGAAGGTATCGTAAGTAGTTTATTGGGTTAGCGCCCAAGGGAGAAGGTATTTTTTTGTTGTGATGATCGGACTTAACACCATCTACTATTCAATGCGTAAGAATCTCTCTGAAAGGTGGATTTTAGAAAGCTTCCTTAAGTAAGAGAAGTGCCTATCAGCCTCCCTTGCTTATGTATTTACCTCCTGCGTATCTTAAGTATAAGCAAAATTGTCAGACTTGTCAACCCCCATGTTATACATTTATGACAATTTGCTTCAAAAAAAGGGGGGCAATCAGCCCCCTTGGCGCATCTTGTTTATGTATTCGGCAGGATCCGGACTCGAAAAGATCGCAGATCCTGCGACCAAAATATCTACTCCAGCTTTGACAAGCTCTGCGGCGTTAGTGTGTGAAACACCACCGTCAACCTGGATTTTGATCGGATGATCAGCTACGAGCCTGCGGCAATCTCTGATTTTATCAAGTGTGGCGGGGATAAACTTCTGCCCACCGAAGCCAGGATTAACGGTCATAATCAAAATCAAGTCTAGATCATCTAAGATATACTGCAGGCCGCTTAGAGGGGTATGCGGATTTAGCGCTACACCAGCTCCAACTCCTAACTCCCGGATAAGTGCCAATGTGCGCTGCAGATGGTCTACTGCTTCATAGTGAACCGTGATGTACGCTGGCTTAAGCTCAGCAAAACTTGGAATGAACTTATCAGGATCTTCTACCATAAGATGAACGTCTAGTGGTATTTCAGTGGCCCGTTTCACCGCTTCAGCGACGGGCAGGCCATAACTGATATTAGGGACATAATGGCCATCCATTACATCGAAATGAATTAGATCAGCATTCTTTACACGCTCAAGCTCTGCGCCGAGACGGGTAAAATCCGCCGACAATATTGAAGGTGCAATTAGCGGTTTGATGCTGTCCACATCCTCTCAAATAATTAGTAAGGTTTGTTCTCTTCCACTTCATCCAAGAAGAGTAGATAATGCTCATAGCGCTGCCGAGCAATGGCTCCGTCGGCTACGGCTTCTTTCACGCGGCAGTTTGGTTCATGGCGATGAAGACATCCCCTGAACTGGCACTCGCTGTGATAGGGCTCAAACTCTGGAAACATGTACTGCAGATCTTCTACTTCGATATCTATCATCTCGAGACGAGAAAAACCGGGCGTATCAGCAATCAACCCACCCCAGGGCAGCGCCAGGAGACTTACAGTTCTCGTTGTATGGCGCCCGCGCCGAAGTTTTTCACTGATATCACCGGTTTCCAGGGAAAAGCCCGGTGCTAATGCGTTAATCAGTGATGATTTCCCGACACCGCTCGGCCCAGCAAGAGTTGTTATTCGCCCTTTGAGACATTCTCTGACTTCTTCAAGGCCTCTCCCTTGGGCTGCACTGGCCAGGAGTACAGGATAACCAGCCGTCTGGTAGTATTCTTTGAGTTCTTCTGCTGCATCAGGGGCTAGATCTACTTTGTTGATTACAATAAACGCCTTCAGGCCAGCCTTTTCCACATGGACCAGAATACGATCAAACAAAAGCGGAATAGGATCAGGCTGAGCTGCCGCCGCAACAACCATGACTTGGTCCACATTGGCGATAGGTGGGCGGATCAACGCGTTAGAACGCGGTAGTACCTCTTCAACTACCCCTTCCCTGTCGCTGCAGGTTATCTTGACCCGATCACCGACCAGTACCCTTTCATCCTCAAGGCGCAGACGGCCTCGCAGACGGCAGGTAACTATCTTACCCTGATCAGTAAGCACATCATAAAAACCACCAGTGCCTTTCACAATAATGCCTTGTTCCATACACTACTCCTTAAATGGACGGTTTAGCCACATTCTTCCACCGATATACACTTGGAGCGTTGCCCCTTCTCCACGTCCTTGTACTGTACGGACCACTCTTGATCCGCCTTCATGGACGTCACGGTACACTTCACGGGCTCCGAAATCGTCAATTACCAGGATAGTGACTTCCTGCGCTGGCCCCTCCGGAATATTGATTGTCACTTCGACATTATGCCATTGGCTTTCGGCAGCCCAGCGTTGAAGTTCCTGCTGCGGTGCATCCGGTACAGCGACAGACTGTCGGGGTGCTCCCTGCGAATAGACAAAGTCAATGGTCCAGCCAACGTCTACTGTCGTTCCAGGTGCGGGATTCTGCTCGATAATCTCACCTTGATTATATACCGTACTGTATTCTGGCCAGAGGTTACCCTCCGTCAACCCTAAGCGTCCCAATAAGCCACGTACGGTCGAGAGCTGCTCACCGCGGAAGTCAGGGACTTCGACGGAGGCCAAGACCTCACGGCCGCGGTTAATTACAAGATCAACTGGAGTGCCCATCTGCACAGGGATACCAGGCTCAGGATATTGGCTGATGACGGTGTTGAGGGGCGCCTGATCATCGAAAACCTCCTGCTCTTCCCCGAGGACGAAACCAGCCTGCGTCAATGTCAAGCGTGCCTCGCGGAGAGTCATACCTGTTACACTGGGCATTTCAGCAATCTCTGGGCCTTTGCTGACCCTTACCTCAATCGTGCGGTTCTGCTTTACCATACGTCCGCTGGGCGGATCTTGATGAATGATATAACCCGCGGGTATTTGGTTGTCAAACATTTCCTGTTCCACACTGAGACGCAAACCCAGCGAAGCCAGGAGCTGTTCTGCTGCGTTTTTCTCCATCCCTTGGATCGCAGGGACCTGAACTTCATCGGGGAATAATAGTTCGGGGACAATCTCAATAATGCCCCAAGCTATACCAATGAACAATGCCATAATCAAGACGATAGTCAGGCCGCGGCGCGATCTACCCTGCTTCTTGCGGGTTTTCCTCTTCTTCTTGGCTGCCACCTCTTTAACCTCCTTGTCTGTACCATCGATAGCCTCGAGCACCACCGTGTGCTCTTCT
>JAAYMS010000122.1 GCA_012521295.1 Bacillota bacterium | reverse complement strand
GGATCATCTTCAGGAATTCCTGCTTCAACTTTTCCAACCAAGTCAGCACCCATGTCCGCTGCTTTGGTGTAAATGCCTCCGCCCACACGGAAGAACATTGCTACAATCGAACACCCAAGCGCATAGCCCGAAATCGTCATAGTAAATGGAGAGAACTCGATCCCGAGCCAGTTTCTCACCAGGTACACGTTCTCAATGGAGAGCTGCCCCAGAATAAGACCGAAGATCACATAGACGATTACCAAACCCAACAGCGCAAAACCGCCCACACAAAGCCCCATTACGGATCCGCCTTGGAACGCTACCTTCAAGGTGTTCCCTAGACGCCGAGTTGTTCTTGCTGTATTCGTTACACGCACATTAGCATAGGTCGCAATGCGCATACCTACTACCGCGGCAAGAGAACTCATCACAGCTCCAATTACGAACGCCACACCTACATACCAGCCAACCACAACGCCCATGAGTACCGCAACGACTAAAGCGATACTAGCAATAATACGAAACTCATAGTTCAGGAAAGTGACTGCCCCTAAGCGGATACGGGCAGCGATTTCCTTCATCTGCTGAGTTCCTTCGTCAAGCTTCCGCACCGAAAAGAAGTTGAAGCCCGCGTATGCTAGCGCTAGCACACTTGCAAAAAACACCAGTACAAGCCAATTCATTTGAGATCACGTCCTTCCTAAAATGCTTCAGACTCTAGAGCTATATGGGGCCGGGTATGTAATAGGACTATGGGCGTCCAAAACATATTCTAACACTAAACACAATAAAACGAAATACCGAATAAACCAAATGACAACGTTTTCGCCCAGCTAGCCTACATGACTGGTGGTTTGTTTTTTAAATAATATTGTATAACAGAATAATTAACATTCTTGGCAGACATGGAGGAAGCTGCATCAAAAAAGAGGGTACTGTTTCGGGCGAAACAGCATCCCCTCTAAACTATCGGCTATCTCAGCCTACTGGGCAGGATCGTGGTAGAAATAGGTTATCCTTCCTCCAGACACATGGAGACAGTAACCCCAGCTTCAGCTGGGGTTAACTTGATGGCCGTTCCATTCGGCATGTTCAATCCGGTTGCGGCCGGCTTCTTTTGCTTTGTACAGCAGCTTATCTGCCATATCAATTATGTCCGTTGTGGAGATCTCCGGAGAGTACCGCACCGTAATCACACCAAAACTGGCTGTTACATATTGCGAGATTGGCGATGCTTTGTGTTCAACCTTCAAGTCTGCGATCCGCTGTTGGATCCTTTCCGCAACGGTAACAGCACCTTGGAGATTGGTATCAGGAAGTAGGCAGGCAAACTCTTCTCCTCCATAGCGTGCAGCTAGATCCACTGATCTGCTTACACTTTCCTCAAGCATAGCACCGAACTTACGCAGGCACTCATCTCCCGTAACATGGCCATAGTAGTCGTTGTACGCCTTGAAATGGTCTATGTCCAAGAGTATGACAGAAAGCTGCGAACCACTGCGCCGAATCCTAGCATATTCTTTCTCCAGCGCCTCATCAAAGCGCCTCCGATTGGCAATTCCCGTTAAACCGTCTCGGTTACTTAGGTCGATGAGCTGTCTATTATACGCCTGAAGCGCAAGCTCCATTTCTTTCCTATCATTAATATCGGTCAGCATGGCAAACGAGCCCTTGAAATTACCCGACTCGTCAAGCATCGCCTTGGCCGAGATCAAGAACCAGCGCTCAACCCCACCTTTTCCGAGAATACAGGATTCGTAGACACTGTCTTGTCCACTTTTTCTAAGAGACTTCTGCTCGTTGAACAGCTCCACATGAGCCTCAGGTACAAATTGATCAAAAGGTCTACCTACAAGTTCATCGACTGTATAGCCTAAGAACGACGCTATCTTCTCGTTAGCAAAAGTAATCACATAATCCTTATCGAAGGCAAGAATACCTTCAATGGCCGTTTCCACAATTAACTGAAACTGACTCTTGGTCCTTTCTAGAATCGCCTGCATCTCAGTGGCCCGTAGATCACTCCGCTCTTTGGCCAGCATCAGCATGATGTATCCACCTGTTAAGAAGATGAAGAAGCTCGCAAAAGGAACCACATTCAACAGTACTCTGCCACCGTCCAGCGAAGCAGCTAGAAAAACTGTACCGACGACAGCATAACTCCAGCCCAAGATCTGTTCGAGTACAGAATCCCTGTCTTGATACAGAAGAAAAGCGCTGGGTAAGAAGAAAAAGATGCTCTGCACAAAAAACACGATTTCCCTACCATGCGGCTGAGCAAAGCGCTGTATTCCTAAGCAAACCGCAGCAATTACAGGGATTGTCAACCGGGAGACCCACGGCCAGACTGTTTTCCCAGAAAGGATTCGCACAGCCCAAGCTTCGTAAGCGCAGCCAACGAGCAGTGCGATATTCCCTAATACAGTTAGGGCAGAAAATGTTCCCACACTGCTGTAAAGCATGAAAGATCCAGCAGCTTGAAAGAGTTTCGCCGCAATCCAGTAGGGGACTTCTTGGGGGTTGCCGTTCCTAAACTTCAGAACCAACAGAAGTAGCGCAAAGATAAAGGAACCAACGGCCAGCATGAGCATTATTGTGGCTAGCTCCATATGACCCTCTCACCTAATAGCCAAAGTGCTTACTCAATCTTAAATTCTTCAATCAGAGACTGCAGTTCCTGAGCCATTTCGCTCAGCGTCTGAGTAGAAGAAGATATCTCCTGAACCGTGGCCGACTGCTCTTCTGTTGCAGCCGCCATTTCCTGTGCACCGATATCAATTGCTTTTGCCGATTCACTGATCGATTGGATCCCAACCACAATCTCGTTTATTGCACCAATAATTGTGGAGAAGAGGGCCCCGCTATCTCCGACAACCCGAGCAGTCTCATCCACACCGGCTGCACTGTGATTCATCCCTTCCACGGCTAACTGCGTTTTCTGCTGCACCTTGTGTATCAGGTCTCGAATACTATCAGCAGCCCGGCTGCTCTGCTCTGAGAGCTTACGTACCTCCTCCGCTACCACAGCGAACCCGCGGCCATGCTCACCCGCCCTGGCCGCCTCGATGGCCGCATTGAGAGAAAGTAGATTCGTTTGGTCGGCTATCGCAGAAATGGCTTGGACGATCTTGTCGATCTCCGATGAGCTGGCTTCTAGGTCAGAAACGACTTCTGCTAGCTGCTTTATGCTGCTGCAAAGTTCCTCAATCTGCCGGGCGGTCCTTTCTAGAGATTCTTCCCCTTCGGATGCTAGCGAGTTTATACGGCTCGCAGAAGCCGATACTTCACCGACACTGCTGTTCATAAACGAGACTGTCTGAGAAAACGTATTAGCACTGGCGGCGATTTCTTCAATCGAAGCGCCGGTCTCTTCTGTCGATGCAGCCAGCTGGTTGGAGGTATCCAACACACGATAGGCGTTATCCTTCACGTTTTCAATAATGCTTTTTAGGTTATCAATCATCTGACCAAAAGACGCAGCCAATAATCCTATTTCATCCCTACGCCTAACGGTTATTTCCTCTGTCAAGTCACCCTCGCTCACTTTTTCGGCACTTGCAGTGAGCTCCAGGATTGGTTTTGCAAGGGAAACTGCTAGAGCATAGGTCAGAGAGAGACCGACGATCAGCGCACCCGCCATAATGAACTTCAAAGTTCTCTGCATGCGCGAGATATCACTCAAGATGTCTTTCTCATAGGCCTCGACAGCGATTGCCCACCCATTCTGGGCAATCGGAGCATAGGCCACAAGTCTGGCGCTGCCGCCCAAGTCGTAAGTCTCTGTGCCAGAGCCCCCTGCCAGCATCTTGTCCACAATCGGCCCAAGAGAAGGCTCCTGAGAAAACAAGTCTGCGTTGCCTAAATATTCTTCACTCGTATGCCCCACCACAAGCCCAGAATCACTGATCAACCAACCATGTCCATAGCCGGCTAAATTCATGCTTTCGGCCACTCTCTGCATGTAATCTAGGGTTACTGAGAAAGCTACAACACCGACTGGGTTACGGCCACTTTCATCCAGGATAGGCCGAGCGAGCATTATAGTTGCGACATTGGTTCCCTGGGTGACCAACGGATCAGCATAAACAACCTTACCAGTTGCTAACGCCTCGACAAAATAATCCCTGGCAGCAATGTCAATTGTCATGCCCTCAACCGTAGTCGCTCTACCTGTTGTGTCTGCCAAAAGGATTCCACCATACTGAGGCCTCTCTTTGATCAGGTCATTCATTATTACCCGTGCTTTGTCCAGCTCGAAGTTACGAACCTCCGGGATAATTGAGAAGAGATACATCTCAGCTTCAATCGCCTTAAACCACTGCGATACAGCTTGAGCGTTAGTCTCAGCGATAAGCTGTGCTTCTCGGAGAACACCTGATTCGACAATGCTCTTGGCATTGTAATAATAGAAGACACCTATCCCGAGTACCAAAAAAGTAATCAACAAGCCGATCATCAGTATCAGTCTTGTCCTGATACCAAACCTTACCTGCCCCTGTGCCATAATAAATCCTCCCGCAGGATGAACCGCCTCGATTTTCACAATAAATACCGTGCCATCACAGTTTTATTTCTGAAATGCAACTCGGAATACCTGCTGAGAGGGTATAATTTAACTTCAATATTTCTGATTGTTTACAAGAGTGCTACCCTTCGTTACCCGATAAACGTATCTGAAGCCGATCAGTAATAATCCTAAACTTCTCCATTGGGATCTCCATTCTAGGTAAGTGTTATGCAAACAGGTTGTTCAGAAAATGGCACACGACCCCACCCATGACCGAGCGAGAACGATGTGCAGCGTATCCAAATAACAGACTTACAAGAAATATAGAAAAGGCACCTCCGACAGGCCTTGTCAGGTTCGCCCACAACACTCCCATGAAGTACCACCCGGGAATATGCAGGAACACGAACAGCACGGAGGTTATTATGTTTGCTAGCCAAAAAGGATATCTTTCGTGAAGATTGGTCTGAATTGCCCCGCGCATCAAAAACTCCTCGAAGACGGGTGCAATAATCAAAACGTTGAGGAGTGAGAAACTAAACTCGGTCGGTAGAATCGGTCGGCCCTGGACATACTTAGGGATAATCCCCGTTAATCCAATCAGAAGCCCTATTCCGCCACCCCATCCTAACCAGGCCTTCCAGTTCTGCAAGTTAAGTACTTCAGCAATACTGCGCCTGGATGACCTAATTAGCCAGAAGGCAGGAATTATCCATAAAACGATCTTAGCAATAGTCCAATACGAGAAACTGCCCAGGTTGTGTTGCATCCATGGGGAGATCTTCTCAAGTGAAATCTTCAACAACCAAGCACCGATCCACGCCGCCATCTGGACTGCAAAAACGATATATGTCCTTTTCACAAAATTCTCAGTCCTCATAGAACCACCTCACCAACTAGAGCACCATAAAGAGAGTCCCAAATCCAATGAGAATGCAGCCGATAATCGATTTTACAGTGGCTTCTTCTCCTAAGAAGATAAAGGCCAAAACAATAGTAATGACAACACTCAGTTTATCAATCGGGACTACCTTCGACACTTCTCCTAGCTGCAGTGCTCGGTAATAGCAGAGCCACGAAGCTCCTGTCGCTAATCCCGACAAGGTAAGGAAGAGCCAACTCCGTTTACTGATATCGGCTACGCCGCTCTGTGCCCCTGTTAAGAACACGATACCCCATGCCATCACTAGCACAACTGCTGTCCTGATCGCCGTAGCAAGATTCGAATTGACACCCTCGATTCCGACCTTGGCTAATATCGAGGTTAGTGCTGCAAAAACGGCAGATAAAAAGGCAAAAACAAACCACACAAGAAACACCTCAAATCTATTGTTTCGCTTTGTACAGACGCTTCGATTCATACATTTGGTCATCGGCTTCTTTAAAGATCATCTGAAAATCGAGTGCTTCACCGCCATGAAAGACGCTGTATCCATAGGATACGGTGGGCAGTAGGCCTATGTTGGCGTTCAGTGCCGCTAGATTCTCCGTCATGATCTGCAGTTGTGATTCGATCTTCTGTCTGTCCGTTTCTCGTCCAAGTACAGCAAACTCATCGCCGCCAAAACGATAGCACCTATATGAGCGATCAAAGGACTGTTTAATAGCGCACGCCACTTCCCTGATCACCACGTCGCCATAGTTGTGCCCGTTTGCATCGTTGATCTCCTTGAAGTTATCAATGTCGATCATGATGATCGAAAAAGCCTCATTTTCTGCCATGTAGTGGGTGGCTCTCTCAAATGCACCTCTGTTGTACAATCCTGTCAGCGAATCAAAGCTGCTGTCAAACTCGGATAGCACAAAAAAATAGAGCAGCAGTGATAATGTTGCACAGTGCCATGACGAATAAGCGGTGGGATACACGAGCTGAATACTGGTGCCTATTAAAACTATCAGGGATAATCCAACAACTTTGTGCAGCATGGGGTAGCTGTGCTCTCGACCGAGCGCAAGCGTACTGAGGACTACAACTGTGAAGTTTAAGATATAAGCGGCCAAGAAGATGAAGAACAAATCACCTCTGGTATATTCGCTGTAAGCATCGACAACGAAGATAAGCCCATAGAAGGGTGAAAGAAGTACTAGAACCGTATTGACAACCGTAGGAACCAGCAGGAGCCGAGATTTCCTGAACAGGTTGATATCCAAGATGCTTGCGATAACAACAGGGAGTATGGGTGTCAGTGAAAACCCAAGAACATTGAAGATGATGTTCAGAGAGCGCAGGCTCGAACCTTCATTACAGGTAAAGATGGTTCCCGCCTCCGACAAGATGATAATCACAGTTATGAATACGCCCATCAAAAAAGGCTTTTTACGGTATGGCCTTAAGGATGTGCTGGAGGCTGTCAAGACTGCTAGGTAGACTAACGCTACTAGATCTATAGCGTATGTGGTGATGTACATTAACTGGATCGTCCTCTCCAGCTGAGAGTTTTGACACGTGTTATACCACTTCGACGCAAGTTATGAGATACCTAGGTCGGGCTGAACCCTACAATGCTAAATTTGCGTAATGACGCACACTGTAGTAGAGAAGCAAAACAAAGTCTCACCTTTTTCCCCACGTAAATGGTGAGTACTCAAGGTGAGACGTTTTCAAGACCTGTTAGAACGCATTATATAATCGGTCGAACCATGTGCCGTTCAGCTTGGCGACTTCCAGGGTACGCATGTGAATACTACGATCGTAAGTGCTATTTGAGTAGATCTGTGGAGCCTGAGTATCGACGATAACAAGTCTGTCCTCTGGATGCCAATCATCCCAATCTACGGCTAGAAGCTCAGCAAACTCTTCTGCGGTCTCAACTGTACGCCGTTCAGACGGATCATCTTCGTTCTCTCGAACATAGACTTCTAGAGGATAACTAAACAGCAATGAGAAAGCCTCTGGATCACGCATAAACGCTGCAAAATACTTCTCAGCAGCTTGCCAGAATACTACTTACGGTCCCAAAACAAAAAAGCCGGGAACACCCGGCTCAAACGACACTATTCAAACTTGACTTCCACTTCTTTAGTTATGTTCTTGCCACCCGTTACGGTAATAACCAAAGTATAGACAGAACCCTTGAGTTCACTGTCGTAAAGGTCTTTCGAAGCATATATGAGTTCGTTAGGTAACTCAACTGTGATTTCTTCGGTGACCGTTATCCCAGGAATCGAGAACCTTTCAGTATCAAGTTTGGCCTCATAGGTCCAAACTGCGGTGTCTTCGTCATCAAACAACTGAACAACGAACTTGTCCAGCTTCAGGGTGCCGAAGCCGTGGGTTCTAAAGGTCAGGGTAATATCTCTTGAGGTATCCCCAAACTCAAAGACAACAGGATCGGGCGACACCTTGATACTGATTGATGCTCCACCTAAACATCCAGCTAAGAGTGAGATCATTACAACACCAACAAGTAACTTGATGTATCGTTGCAAACAGATTCCCCATATTCCTTTTGATGGGAGAGTTCCGCCTGAACTCTTGTGGTTCCTGCTGATAAGCAGGGCTTCATCATAAAAAAGCTCCAGCAGTCCATTCACTACCGGAGCCTTCTTGGCTTATTTTTTCTCTCTGACATACTCGCCGATCTGCTTGTCCATCTTAGAAATATGCTGAGTTAACCAGTCGATGATCATTTTGTTAGCGTCAATAATTACAGTCAAGCTGCCGCCAGATTCGTCATAATCTTTTCGCAGCTGAGCTAATCGTTCAATGAAAGCTGTATGCGCCCGTTTCTGCTCATCATATCCCGGATAGTTGATACTGAGCATATACTTCTCTTCATCAGCAAAATGTTTCTTCGTGTAGCTGTCCAAGAACTCGAGCATTTCCCCGACGTACTCTTTCGCTCTTCCTTGTTTACCAGCGTCAAAAAGACGTTCGGCGCGGGCAAACCACTCTTGATGCTGCTCATCAATTTGGGCAATACCTACTGATAAAGACGGATGCCAAGGCATAGGTTAACCTCCTTGTAGGAAAACTTTGAGAATCTATTAATACCATGCTATCACAACTGAGAAAAATGCTCAACTAGTCCATATTGCTGCTGGTTCATGAGCAGAATGAATAGACGTTACCGGTCGCCATTGTGCAGCTCTTTGAGCTGCTCTTTTATTTCCTGAGATAAACTCTTGTCAAGTGATGTCCGCGTGCTTCCCTGGCGTTTCCTTAACGAGGACTTGGTCTGCTCTAAGGTACTAAGTACCACTTCTCGCAGCTCCCGTGCTGACAATAACGAAGTGCCCGCTCCTCTTGTAATCACCTGCTGCAGCGCATCTGATGTTGCTACAGTGATGTTATAATCCTTCTGGTGATCGAAGGCAAACTTCTCAATGTACTGGTCAGCAGTCTGCGCTTCTTTTGTGAAAACCACATAGATGTTGTGATGCTCGCTGATCTCCTCGATGGGCCGGCCCTCCACTCGATAGGCATCAAAAACCACTATGATCTTATAATTAGTCATCCCTCTAAAACTACTTAGTG
>JAAYMS010000121.1 GCA_012521295.1 Bacillota bacterium | reverse complement strand
GGAATTTGCCTACGCTTGGTATAACCGAGTACGGCCTCACACGTTCAATGGTGGTCTAACACCGGCTGCTGCCAGAGTGGCTTGATACTATGTGCTGGTGTTACAATTTTGCTTGACCACGTCAGGCACATGTAAAGATGATTTTGTCACTAGAGATGGTATGACTGCCATTCAGATAGAAAAGGATAGACGAGAGTTGTCTCGAAGAGTCGAGTTGGCGAACAAATATGAGGGAATAATTGATGCAGTGGAGGACAGTGATAGGATCTTCGATCTCTTGGAGTTGATGATCCCCGATCACCTGAAACAGTCATGCTTCAAAGCAACAGATGAACTAGAGAAGCTGGTTGAGCAGTATGTCTTGGGAAAAGAAAGCACGACAGGTAGCTTACGACCAGCGTGGGAACGATATAACGAAGCGAAGGAAGCGATCCTAACCTATGACGAGCAAAATAGACACAATAAGTGGAAAGTAACGCGGCGCGTGGAAAAGGCTCTTCGCTCTAACCTGCGAGATGATGTTATCCGGATGCTGAATGACAACGATTGCACTATTACTCCGCTTACCTTGCATAGGATTACGGAACGCACGTTTCTGAAAAACTTGATCCCTCAGTGGAATCGTCATCTTGCGTCAATTGGCGTGAACATCATAGAGTTGAGTTTATATAGCCCTTCGTACATTTACACTGTTGCTAGTCGATCAAATCTTAAATGGCTGATCTCACACAGCGATCTGGCGTATGGTTTTGGCCATATCCTGTTTGGAGAAGCGCCGTATTTACAACTGACCGAGAGAAATCTGTTGATGAAAAGCGTTTTGCATCAAACGCCTGCTTCCGTACGGTTGGTGGTTGATGCAATCAAGGATAACTGTGCAGCAGTTGGACTGCACTTGGAAGAGATTGATGAGTTCGTCGGACGGATTATCTTTCGAAAGGTCGACGAGCAGACCTATCTCCAGACTAGCATTAAGGCCCTAGTTGAAAAGGTTGCTCCCATTGTTTCACATCCGCAGGATGGTATAGCGGTGTTGCAAGAGTTCTTGCGTAGTCAAGATGTTGAAGAGTTGTCGCTAGAACAACTACGTTTGCAACGCGAAGCGGGTAGAGCGTTCGGAGAATCTCAGCGTATAACCCGAAGGAGTGGCTAGATGCACTTCAAACACCGGTATGGGGCAAGGATTCCTCCAAAGGTTCCATTTCCGTGTGTTGGCAGTTCCAGGGTGTGTCACGGTTAGCTAAGAGACTTGCGTTAGCAGAGATGCAATGGCAGAGCCGTTACAGTGTGTCCTCAAGGACGTTCTCGCTAGCAATGGCGTGAATATATCTTTCAGTGTTCTATCAGGTCTGCATGCAGGCCTGTGGAGCAACTTGGCTCGCCCTTAATAGTGTTCTGAGAGGTTGGATTCGAACCATCAGCTGGCTGTAGATACAGAAACCCTATTGTCAATGCAGGTGTGTTCCTTAACAACCTGCTTTTGTAGCCACAGTAACGAGCTTCAGGCTCCAGTGAGAAAGCAGAGGCTCCTACTAGTATAAGCCCCAATCTCCTCACCCCAACCAATTCTGTGTATAAGCCAAGATTCCCAATATAGCTCCTACAGCGCCAGCTAGAGCAACATAGACGTTGAACTGCCTGTCGCCTTTTTCTTTCATATCAATCACCTCCTGGTGTGACTTCGTTTGATACGCGCCCTATCTGGGCTACTGTTGTTGTGCGGTCCGCATACAAAAGAAATCTTCGTTGCAAAGCAGGAGAATCCTGTATATTGTATAAGTTTATCACAATCTTCGGATTAACCCCGGTCGGTGGAGAACGCAGCGTAGTACTCTCAAGCCTTTGTATAGTTCTGCCGAAGATATTGTTGTAAACAGACAATACTCTTATTACCCGGGAGGAGAAACCCGTGAGGATTACAGGCGGGCCAGCATTTCCGTTTGCTCAACCGGTACTATGGAGTAGAGATTATCGCAGCAGTGCTGCTCAGTTGGTTAGGCAGCGGCCGGCTGTAAAGCGCAACCAAGTGGAAAGACTGCGTCAGCAGCTCTTGAGCCAAGGTGTGCGTGGGGCAGAGACGGCGTATATTCAGCGCAGTGCTTTAGCCAACATGCCTAAGCGCGTTCTCATCAGCAGCGGTATGAACGTGATTTCCTCAGCCGCTTCTGCTTTGAAGGCTAGCTTACAGAGCAGCCTAGCCCCACATATGGAGCGCCTCAAGGCTTTGGATGCGCGCTATCAACAAGCCTTGGATAGCGGAGCCAGTGAAGCTGTCCTTGCCCAGATTGAGCAGGAGATGCGAGCTGTCGAGCAAGTGATGCAGGGCATAATCGACGAGCTCACCAAGCTCTACGGAGGCTTCGCCGATGCTGTGACCCGAATCTATTCGGGCCTGACAGGCGGCGAGTTTTCCAAAACAGTCGAAGAGAGAGTGAAAGAACTCGATCCCAATCTGCTGGAGAAAGACAAGTTTGTAGACTTCTCTGCGAAAGGCTTGGGGATAGACAGCCTAGGTTTTCGGTATGCCGATGTAAAAGCCGCGCTTGATGGAGCCTTTGAGACCCTAAGTATTTATGAGAAATTGGCGTCGGAGCGGAACAATGGGTTTGGGCTCTTGATCCGTTCCATCGGGTTTGAGCGGGTAAGCGATCCGTATCAGTTCGGGTTCGTTCCCAAAAAAGAGTCATCTAAAATTGACATCTTTGCGTAACAGCAGGCCGGAAGATTACGGCCTGTTTTTTATTGCTCGACAAGTTACCACATCTTCATCTTTCGAAAAATAAGTTCAAGAAAATGTTCTTCTTAAGAAGGAGATTTCGCTTTCGTGGTGAAGAACTATCCTGAAAGAAATTACGGACTATATAAAGACACAAAGGTAAAATTAAAGACAGCATCGAGGTGAACGTTGTGACAAAGGGGAAACGCCTGGAGTGGAGCATCTGTTATCTGTTCCTGCTTCCTAACATCATTCTGTACTTACTTGTCCGGCTGATTCCGTTTGGGTCAACTATCTTTCTCAGCTTTACGGACTGGCAGCTGATAGGTGCTCCCAATTTTATCGGACTGCAGAACTTCATTGACATGTTACAGTACCCGGTGTTCTGGAAAGCGTTTAACAACACATTGATGTTTGCGGTGTATACGGTACCTCTTTCGATCATTTTCGGACTCTTGATGGCCGTATTGGTCAATCGCGACCTGCCGGGCATGAAGTTCTTCCGCAGTCTTTATTTCCTTCCTTATGTCACAAGCGTCGTCTTCGTGGCTGTCATCTGGCGGTGGCTGTTTGCTACTGATACGGGGTTGATTAACGTTCTCCTGGAGAGAGCGGGTATAGCAGCTATCCCGTGGCTTTCTTCTCCTAAGTGGGCTCTGTTCAGTCTTGCAATTGTAGCCGTTTGGCAGAACGTCAGCTTTAACATGCTGGTGTTCCTGGCTGGGCTGCAGGGCATCGGAAAGGATGTTTACGAGGCTGCAACCATTGATGGGGCGACTGGTGTACAAAGCTTCATCTACATGACTGTGCCCCTACTCAAACCCACGATGACGGTAGCGGCCATTATGACTACCATCAACAGCTTCCAAGTCTTTGACTTGGGCTATGTTATGACCCAGGGCGGGCCTTTAGATTCCACCTATACGCTGGTTTACTATCTGTACGACTTTGGGTTCCGCTATATGGAGATGGGCCACGCGAGTGCGGTAGCAGTTGTGTTGTTCCTCATGATATTCTCGCTCAGCATCCTGCAGCGAGTACTTCTGCGGGAAAGATAGCAGCGGGGGAGGGGGCTTGTGATGACAGCGGTGCGTTATACAAAGAACATCTTAATCTACGTATGTCTGATTATCTTAGCTGTGATTTTCGCAGGGCCGTTTATTGCTATGTTCTTGGTGGCGTTCCAGGCCAACCCAGTAACTAGTGCTAGAGACATCTTCAACCTGAACTTCACACTGAGCAACTTCATCCGGGTATTTAACGAATCGCGGCTGGCCAGGTGGTTCCTCAACAGCGTGATCACCACTGGAGTAGTCACCGTCTTTGGGACCTTCTTTTCATCGCTCTCGGCGTATGTGATGGCAAAGAAGGATTTCCCTGGTAAAGAACTCATTTTTTGGCTGTTCTTAGCTGTGCTGATGTTCCCCGCCCACGCGTGGATTATTCCGATGTTTATCCAGATGAGCCGCATGGGGCTTGTCAATACTTACTGGCCGTTCTTCTTGTCCGGAACCTCCAGCGCCTTTGGGATTTTCCTCCTCCGGCAGTATATTGAGCAGAACGTAGTCAGCGACATTTTGGAGGCAGCCCGCATCGACGGTTGCGGCGAATTTAGGACCTATTTCCATATTGTGCTGCCCACCATTATTCCTGGGCTGATCACTTTGGCAATCTTCCTCTTTATTCAGTGGTGGGGACAGTTCATGTTCGCCCTGATCATGACAACGTCAGGTGATATGTACACCCTGCCAGTTGGTGTCGCTTTGATCCGTGGCGTGGCTCAGAGCAATCTGCGGTTTGTAATGGCCACTACTGCTGTGGCGGTTCTGCCGAGCATTGTGGTGTTCATTTTCTTCCAGAATTACCTGATGCGTGGGGTTGTGATGCAGCTCGATTAAGTGCTGTAGGGAGGTGATGCTGGTCGCTATCTGCGGCTGCCCAACCCGAAAAATCTGTTTTCACTCTAATTCTAAGGAGGCAAAGAAAAAGTGAGAAAAGCCAGTCGTGTGTTAGTACTGACCTTAATTGCTGCAGTTCTCCTTTCAAATGTCGCTTTTGCGAAGACCAAGATCGTGCAGTGGAGCTTCCCTATGTTGGAGAATGAGATGGAAGTTCTCTGGAAGCCGTTCATCGAGAAGTTTAACGAGATTTACCCTGATATCGAAGTGCAGGTTGAAATTCTCCCTTGGGCTGGCCGCGATGAGCGGATGCTGACTGCTGTAGTATCTGGCAATCCACCGGATGTGGTCTACTTGAACGAGTTCTTCCTGCAGACCTTCGCATCACGGGGAGCTCTCGAGCCTCTCAACGCCTATATTTCCGAAGAGGTTCTTCTGTCCCGCTTCCCAGAGACACTGCTCTCCACTGGTAAGGTAGGCGACAACTACTACCTGGCTCCTATGCTCACCGGTGTACTGGGTAATGTTTACCATCGCGAAGTCCTCGAAAAAGCAGGCTGGGATATCAACAACCTGCCCGAAACTTGGGATGAGTTCCTCGAGTTTGCAGCTCATATCAAGAAGTGGGCTGACGAGAACGGCGAGCAGGTTTGGCCCATTGCCTACAGCGCTTCGATGGAAACCACACTCAACATGAGTTGGTTCCCAATTTTGTGGCAGGCTGGTGGCGACATCGTCACTGAGGACGGCAAGAAGGCTGCTTTCAACTCGCCTGAAGGTATCGCAGCCATGCAGTTCGTTAAGACCTTGGCAGACAACGGTTACATCCCCGAATCGCTGATTACCAGCGGACGCGGCGATGACTATTTCCTTGATGGCCGTGTAGCCATGATCTTCGGTGTCGACGCTGCTGGTATCGCTGGCATGCGTGAGCGTGATCCAGAGTTCGACAGCTATGCCGTCGTTGGCCCAATCCTCAAGGGCAAAGAGCGCGTCACCTACACCACCCTCGGTGCTTGGGCAATCTTCAAGAATGCCAACAACGCCGAAGCAGCAGCTAAGTGGATCGAGTTCTTGACATCGCCTGAAATCAACGTCGAGTACAACAAGAAGACCGGCTACATGTCGCCAATTATCGGCGCACCAAAACTCTTCGCCGATGATCCGCTTCTGGGCGTTCTCGAAGAGCAGGTTATCTACGGCCGTGGCGGCATGACCATCTCCCAAGAAAGACGCGTTATGGACGTTCTCAAACGGGCTCAGCAGGCCATCATTCTCGGCGAAGCCAGCATCGAGGATGCTCTGCGTAGTGCTGAACAGGAGGTAAACTTCATCCTCCGGTAAAGCAACATCACTCCTTTGGACAGAGAAGCCCGGCCCTGGGCTTCTCTTCCCCTAATTCTGCAGGGAACCAAAAGCTCTCCCACGAAATTACTAAAGACGACATGAGCTAAAGAGTGAGGAGAGCATGTGGAGATGCAAATTCGTACTGGCTTTTTTCCTGCGGTACCTGTCCTAATGGATCAATCCGGCGTCCTAGATGAAGCTGCTCAGCTCCAGTATGCAAACTGGCTGATTGCACATGACATTACCGGTGCCGCAGTCTGGGCCCATACGGGTCGAGGGCTGCTCTTGAGCCAAGAGGATCGGCTCAAGACAGCGGAACTATGGCGTGAACAGCTCGGTGATAAGCTCCTAATCTGCGGTGTGGGCAGTGCGGAGGGTCCTTCGGAAAAGCAAATCATCGTGGAAGCCCTCAGAATGGCAGACGATGCTAAGCGGTGTGGGGCGGATGCGCTCTTGGCTTTTCCTCCGAAAGGTCTGGCGGGGCCAGATGCGACAGCGTCGATAATCCGCTATCACGAAGCGCTAACGCAGGTTGGCTTGCCGGTAATCGCTTTTTATCTCTATGAAGAAGCGGGCGGCGTTTTATATACCGATGAGCTTCTGGCAGGCATTCTCGAGCTCGATGGAGTTGTAGGCATCAAGACTGCTACTCTTGACTCGGTGATGCGTTTCCAGGAAATTGCCCACCTGATGGAATCTTTCCCCAACAAAGCCCTCCTGACAGGTGAAGACCGCATGTTTGGCTATACATTGATGCGGGGAGCAACAGGAGCTTTAGTAGGCTTAGGGGCGGTGGAGGTTGCCTTACAGCTGAGAATGTTCCGCTCTTGGCAGGATGGGGATTACACATCCTTTGTGAAGGTCTCTCGGCTTGTGGATTATTTGGCTGAGTCCATTTTTGTTCAACCAATGGAAGGTTATGTGGGAAGACTTCTTTATCTTCTAAGCCTCCGGGGGATTATTCCAGCTCAGGCTGCTTATGACCCTTGGGGCCCAGAAATCACAGCAGCGGAACAGGAAAGGATTAAACGAGTTTTAGATCTGATCGATGCCGGTTGAAAGGAGAGGTGAATCATGGCATACGGCGTGGGTATCATTGGCCCAAAAGACCTGGTGGAGATGTCTGCTGACTTAATGGCACAGTATCCGCAGCTTTCACCAGTCCGACTTCCTTATGAAAATGAGGAGTTCACCATGGAATCGGTGTCTAAAGGCCTTGCCCAGAATGTCCATGCTTTCCTTTTTACTGGTTACCTGCCATATTACGCGGCCACGAGCCAGGGGTTGACGAAGCCTGCTTTCTATTACCCCATTGCAGATACTGGCTTGGTGAGCCTCTTGTTTCACCTCCAAGTGCATGACGGCATCGATGCGGAAAAGGTGAGTATCGATACCCTCCGGCAGCTTGAGATTTATGATGTTTACCACCAGCTGGGTCTTTCCCCAAGCAGGCTCCACATCAACTTTCAGACGCTCGAGGAGTTCTCTCTCGAGCAGTATGTTGAGTTTCACCGCAGTCTTTTCGAAAAGGGCATTGTCGAAGCGAGTATTACTGCAGTGAATTCGGTTTATAGAAGGCTCCTGCAGGAAGGCGTGCGGGCTTACAGGCTGCTTCCTACGAAAGCTGTCATGGAACGCACTATTAACTTAATTTCTACTTTCGTCGATGGCGAAATCGCCCGCGATGGGCAGCTCATGTTCCAGATCTTCCGTACGGGTGGCGAAAGGCGCCTCCCCAGCGCCCGGTTTGAGCTGCTCTGCCGCCGCCTTGAGGCCTATGCTCAGGGGCACCATGGGGCATTCTTTGTGACAGATAGCGGTGAGATCATCATTCTAATTAACCAAGGCATCTTCAAGAAGTATTCCAACCTATATGAAAGCGTACCTGAACTAGGCCGGGTGCAGGAGGAGATCGGAGTGCCCTTGTACCTTGGTATCGGGATGGGGCGGACAGCATGGGATGCAGAAAGCAACAGCCGGGATGCACTGCGTTTGGCCCAGTCTCGCCCAAACAGCAATGCCTATCTGATCAACGAAGATAAACAGGTTTTAGGCCCTATTAGACTGGCCGATGAAAAGACTACCAGCTTTGCCCTGCGTACCGAATCGCGTGAGTTGGTGAGGCTGGCGGAGCTAACTGACTTAAGTGTATCGACTTTGACAAAAATCCAGCACCTCGTAGACGACGTGGGTGAGAATAGGGTCACCTCTAAGACCATTCGTGACGGGCTTCAGGTTACTCTCCGATCGGCCAACCGCATTATTAAGAGACTTGTGGAAGTCGGTGCGGCAGTGGAAGTTGGAGTGGAGGATCAGGTAGGTAGAGGGCGGCCCCGGCGCATCTACGAGCTCCGGTTCAACCAATAGATGACTTGTACTCTTTTAGCGAATTAAGGACTATATAAAGACAATCGGAGGGGAATTCGATGGCTCACGGAATATTTGCCAGCGCTGACGGAGTTGTGATCAGGGAAACTGCTGTGCCCGACGTTCTGCCGCCACGGTATGTGCGGGTGGCAACAGAATACTCGGCAGCTAGTGTCGGGACAGAGCTGAGCATGCTCCGCCGGGCGCGTGAATCAAAATCTGCCCCCATTCCCATCGGATACAGCGCGGTGGGGAGGGTCGTGGAAGCTGGCCCAGGTACTGCTTTAAACGTAGGGCAGCGCGCTGCTGTCTATGGTGCGCCGTACGTGAGCCACTCTGGAGAGCTTGTGGTTCCCCAAACCTTGGCAGTGCCCGTACCGGATACGGTGGATCCGCTTTCCGCTTCTACCGTTGGCCTAGGTGCTATTGCACTGCACGCCCTCCACAGCGCGGAGGTGGAAATCGGACAACACGCGGTTGTGATTGGGCTCGGTATTTTAGGCATTATCTTGGCCCGTCTTGCGGCCGCCGCTGGGATGTTTGTCTATGCTACAGATCTTAAGCCCGAACGCAGGGAGCGCGTAAATGATCCGCGGATTCAAGTCTGTGAGCCGCATGAATTGCAGGATCTTGTCGGGCGAGCTACCGGAGGGCACGGTGCCGATGTGGTGTTTCTCATGGTGGGAAGCGCCGATACCGATCTGCTCACCCAGGCAGTGGAAATGACGCGGATGCGCGGTACGGTTTCAATAGTAAGCGATGCGGATGCTAAACTGCCGCGAGAAGCACTGTTCAGCAGGGAAGTGCGCCTGATCGTACCGCAGGCTGGTGGGCCAGGCCGCTATCGCACTGAGTACGAGCGCGAAGCCCGCGATTATCCCTACAGCGAAGTGCGTTTTACAGAAGGGCGCAACATGGCTGACTATATTCGACTCTTAGAACGGGGGTTCTTGACTGTTTCAGATCTGCTGCCCCAACCGATTCCCATTGAAGGGGCACGGGAGGCCTATGACCGGTTAGAGTCAGGGGAAGGCAGCGACTTGACCATTGTGTTTACATACGGCGAGGAGGAGAAGAATGCTTAAGACTGTTGTGGACCTGGAACATAAACTGAGTGAACCAACCCCGGAGTTGGTGGAAGATCTGAAAGGTCTTGATGGAGATATTCTCATCTTAGGTGTTTCAGGCAAGATGGGCCCAACACTGGCACAGATGGCGGTGCGGGCTGCTGAATTGGCTGGGAAAGGGCAGAAGGTCTATGGTGCAGCTCGATTCAGCAATCCTGATGAAAGAGCTCGTTTGGACGAAATGGGAGTCGAAACTATTGCCATTGACCTGCTCAACGACGATCTTTCCACACTACCTGAGGCTCCTAATGTGATCTACATGGTGGGTCACAAGTTCGGAACTACGGGCCGCGAACACATGGCTTGGGCCATCAACACCTTTACAGCTGGCCGAGTAGCAGAGACTCTCCGAGACCGCCGGTTTGTAGTCTTTTCGACGGGCAACGTCTACCCGCTTACACCTGTTTTTCAAGGCGGGGCGACCGAGGAACATAAGCCCGATCCCGTAGGTGAGTACGCCCAATCGTGCCTTGGCAGAGAGCGGCTCTTTCAGTACGCTGCCGAGAAGTTTAATACACCGGTTCTGATTTATCGGCTGAACTACGCCATTGACCTGCGCTATGGTGTCCTCTGTGACATTGCCCAACGGGTCTATGCCGGCGAAAGCGTTGATCTCAACATGGGGCATGTGAACGTGATTTGGCAGGGAGATGCTAACGAGCGGGCTCTCCGGGCCCTCAAGTATGTGAGCAACCCGCCCAAGATCCTGAACATTACTGGGCCAGAAACTCTCAGCGTAAGGTGGCTGGCAGAGGAGTTCGGCAAGCGCTTTGGCAGAGAAGTACACTTCACTGGCACAGAGCAGGAGACAGCGCTCCTCAGCAACGCCCAAGAATCCATGCGGTTGTTTGGTTACCCCAAGGTGACTATCCATCAAATGCTCGATTGGACCGCTGAGTGGATTGCGAATGGGCTGCCGCTTCTGAACAAGCCCACTCACTTCACTGAACGAAAGGGTGCCTTTTAGATGACTTACCCGAGCTTACCGAAGCACATACTAGAAATCCTCCAGGAGGGGGGAGTTATTCCCGCTCATCCGCTGGCACTGCATGAAGACGGAACCCTTGATGAAGTACATCAAAGGCTCCTGACGCGGTACTACCTCGAGGCGGGCGCCATTGGAGTGGCTGTAGGTGTGCATACGACTCAGTTTGAGATCCGTGATGTGGGCCTATATGAGCCGGTGCTTCGGCTTGCCAAAGAGGTAATTGACGAGCATCCGCGCAGCGACGAGATAGTACGAATCGCCGGGGTCTGCGGGCCCACAGAGCAGGCTGTAGTTGAGGCGAAGATTGCCCGAGATTTAGGTTACCACATGGTGCTGGTGAGTGTGGGCGGCTTAAACATCAGTGAAGCCGAACTGATTGCGCGCAGTCAAGCCATCGCTCAGGTTCTACCGTTGTTTGGGTTCTACCTGCAGCCAGCTGTGGGCGGACGGCTCCTCTCATACGATTATTGGCGAAGGCTTGCTGATATCCCCAATCTCTACGCTGTCAAAATCGCACCATTCGATCGTTACGAAACCATCCATACTGTGCGGGCCATCATGGATTCGCCCCGCTGGCAGGAAATAGCCCTCTATACAGGAAATGATGATACTATTGTCGCGGACCTGCTGACAACAGTACGCCGCAGCGTGAACGGCGAACATAGAGAAAAACACATCGTGGGAGGCCTCCTTGGCCAGTGGGCCGTTGGAACCAATAGGGCAGTGCAGCTGATGAATAAAATCAAGGCGGTGCGGGGCCAGGATCAGGTTCCCCGAGAGCTTCTGCAGCTCGGCTGGGAGTTGACTGATACCAACGGTGCCTTGTTCGATGCAAAGAACAACTTTAAAGGCTGCATCGCTGGCATTCACCAGGTTCTCTTTGAGCAGGGCCTGATGGAGAATATCCGCTGCCTCAATCCCAACGAGACTCTTTCTCCAGGGCAGCTCGAGGAGATTCAAAGGGTACGGAACGAATACCCACACCTCCACGATGATGAGTTCATTAAGGAAAACATCGACAACTGGTTGAGGTGAGGGTGTGAGTAAAGGCATCGTCGGTCTGGTTGATATTGAGACCAGCCATCCAGGAAGCTGGATTCCGATAATCAGAGAACTCGGTTATGAAGTAACAGTTTTCGACTCGGGTAGGCGGTACAGCTCTGCCCAGATCGAGAGCTTCGCCCAAGAACACGGCGTGCTCAAGGTCTATACGAACTTAGAAGAGATGGCTGCTGAAGTGGATCTAGGCATCATTGCAACAGCTAACTGGGATCTTCATCTCCAGCAGTGCCGCCCTTTTATTGCTCAAGGCAGGCCTGTTCTGATTGATAAACCGCTCGTTGGTTCCTATGACCATTTAGAACAGCTGTTGAAGTGGCATGAAGAGGGAGCGATCATTGGTGGCGGTTCTTCCTTGAGATACTCCTCGCAAATAAGTGCTCTGAAGGCCGAGCTTGAGGAAAAAGAAGCAGAAGTGCTTTCCGTCTATGCTGTCTGCTCGGGTATGGGCTACTACTACGCCGTACATCTGGTTTCGATGCTTCAGGCACTTCTCGGTTCTGGCATAGCTCGGGTGCGAGAGCTGGGGACTTGCCCTTGGCGGGTTGAACTATTCTGGAACGCGGGGCAGAGCGCTGTTGTAGAGGTGGTTTGTCCCGACAAGGGTTATGTACCATTTGAGGCTGCGGTAGTGACCAATAAGGGCATGCATCGCGTTGTGATCGACAATATTCCGAGGTTGTACCGGGATTTCCTCAGCACAGTAATTCCTGCACTCCTAGATAAGGCCCTGCCAGTACCTCTTGAGGAACTTGTCGAAGTGGAGCGGGCTCTTCTTGGTGTACTCCTTTCCCATGAAGAGGCAGGGCGGTGGGTTAAACTTAAGGAACTTACAGCCGCCAGCCCCGTCTACGATGGGACAGAGTTTTTTGAAAATTATCTCCGAAGCGTCCGCTGATTTTTCAACCAAAACGGAAAACCTTTGCAGGAGGTTGCTATTTTCTGGAGAATGTAACTACCATACAAGGTTCAAACCTTAGAAAAGAGCAAAATCCCCTTACGGGGAGTTTTGTACGGCGCACGTCCTTAGGGGTCGGGTTGATGGGGGTAAGGGCGTGCGCCAAAACACATGTATTTTAACAAAGTTTAAAAGAGATGTCAACTGCATAATCCCAGCATATCGTGATGTTCTCGGCAGAAGATTTGCCTATACAGCCCATTTCATGGTATAAATATAGTTAAGTAAGCTGGGAGTGAAAATTATGGCACGGACTAGGACGTATGCTTTCGGTACTTCTTCACGAGAGTCACACGATGCTACTGAGTTTTACAGCCGCAATCTCTACCAAAGCGATCTGTTCTCTGTCTTTGCACAGATAAGCGAACTCCTTGCCGCTGAAAACCAGCGGGAAGTCGAGTATCGGCCGCGCGAAGAATGGGCAAATCAGATCTACTGCCATTCGGCTGAGGACATGCTCCACATTCCGGATGGTTCTGTAGGGCTGGCCTTCACTTCGCCGCCTTATAATGTGGGCAAGGAGTTTGATGACGATCTCGATCTGGTAGAATACCTGACTCTCATTGCCAATGTGGGTAGAGAAGTGTATCGTGTCCTGACTCCTGGCGGACGTTATGTTGTCAATTTGGCAAACTTGGGGAGAAAACCCTATATCCCTCTCCACGCCTATTTCTATGGCATTCATACTGCCGTAGGCTTTGAACCTCTTGGTGAGATTATTTGGCAGAAGGGGAAAGGGATGAACGGCAGTTGTGCCTGGGGTTCATGGATGTCGGCTAAATCACCGCGGTTGAGAGATGTACATGAATACCTTTTGGTGTTTACAAAAGGTGGATTCAGCCGCCCTGACCGGGGAGAATCGGATATCTCCCGCGAAGAGTTCATGAGTGGGACCTTGTCGGTCTGGAACATTGCCCCTGAATCGGCAAAGAAAGTGGGCCATCCGGCGCCTTTTCCTGTAGAATTGGCTGAGCGAGTTATTAAGTTGTTCTCATATACAGATGATGTCATTCTTGATCCCTTTGCTGGATCGGGTACCACATGTGTCGCTGCGGCTTTGAACGGCCGGTTCTATGTGGGCTATGATATTGTTCATGATTATTGTGAACTGGCAAAAAAGAGAATAGCAGAGGCCGTTGGTAGTATAGAGTAAGGACTTTCCTTGTCATGCAGGGAAGGTCCTTTTGCGCATTGAAGAGTCTCCTGAAACCGAACGTGCATATGGATCGTTCTTTCACCGGGGGTGGGTTTCATGAACTACAGGGCCAGCTATCTTAACCTTACAAAAGAAGAATTTGCGGAGAGAATCAAAGCTGCTCGAAAGCACCTCGCGGAGTGTGCTCTATGCCCCCGCGAGTGTAGGGTGGATCGGACCGAAGAGAAGGGGTACTGTCAAGCCGGGGTTGAACTGAAAGTGTCCAGTTTCGGCCCTCACTTTGGCGAGGAAAGAGAACTAGTGGGAAGAACCGGTTCTGGCACCATCTTTTTCGCACACTGCAATCTGCGCTGTGTTTTCTGCCAGAACTACCAGTTGAGTT
>JAAYMS010000120.1 GCA_012521295.1 Bacillota bacterium | reverse complement strand
AAGTACCGGAACTGCTATCAGTGCGAATACCAACACAAGTATCTTCCACCGCAATGACAGTTTCATAATCCCGCCTCCTTAGCATGAACCGCCGATATTGAACACATTTCTCCATAATTAATGTTATTCCTGCGTTATAATTACAAAAAGGTACTGTTTCATGAGAAACAGCACCTTTTTGACGTTCGACGCGCTGAACTACTTAATTAAGCTGCGCAGCGCGTTCAAAGCCGCATCGTAATTGGGATGCTTCTTGATCTCATCAAGATACTCTACATATACGATCTTGTTATCAGCATCAAGAACGAATACAGACCGCGCCAACAGCCTGAGCTCAGCGATGAGCACACCGTAATCACGGCCAAAGGTTTCGTCCCGGTGCGCAGATAGGGTAATCGCGTCCTCCAAACCGGCACTGCCGCACCAGCGGGCCTGGGCAAATGGGAGGTCCATGCTCACAGTAATAACTACTGCATCAGGAATAGCGGAAATCTCTGCGTTAAAGCGGCGAGTCTGCTGATCGCAGATGCCAGTATCAAGAGACGGAACAACACTGATTACTTTGGGCTTTCTGCCAAAATCAGCTAAGGTCTTGATGTTTAGTTCGTTATCTACAAGTTGGAAGTCAGGGGCTGTATCACCAACGCTCAGGGCTTCACCTAAAACCGTAAGGGGCGCACCACCCATAGTTACTGTGCGTTCGCTCATAGGATAGCCTCCTTCACATTATTATGAGCTGTGTGCTAATATATTCCCGAAAAGCCCCATGATCCCTCTAGCCCAATGAAATTATTTTCCAGAACGGATGTCGCGGATAGGCTCTTTCGAGAATTTCAAATGACTAAAAGCCACTCTGCAGCCATTTCCAGTCGGTGACTGTGCTTCGATGCCGGCCTTAACGGGCCCATCGCTCTTCAAGCGGAAGTAGCGGACCATTTCCCACCACTCGGCGTCATGGGAATAGTGAAAAGCAAAGCAGTCGCCAAAACGAGTCATACGCAGATAGATACCGGTTTCTGGTACAACCAGGGAGTTACAGTCATCGGACACACCCTGAGTAACTACACTCACGATCATGGGCCGCTTGTAAGTGTATTCATAGCAGAGCTTTGCCCAGTGGTCATCATTAATCATGACCATCATGACCGCAGCATCATAGTCATCGATCATATCTACCTGAACACGTGTGCTGAGAGTAAAATCTCCTTCTTGCAGAGTGTACAAGAAGTGGGCATCTCCTTTTACAGCTGTTCCGGCAGGGTCAATGAAATAATCTGTCTTAGGCTCAGCCTGTACTATTAGTCCTTCATCAGTAAACTCCCACTGCGCTGGTTCATTGAGCCACTTGAAACCTTCAGGCAATGTTTTCCCCTGGAGTCCCGCGAAAAGATTTACCATTTGTGACTACCTCCTTGTGTTATTCCTGTTTTTTATTTCCGCCAAACAGCAGTCCAAACGCAACACCTAATGTTAGTCCAAGGGCAGCTCCAACTGGTAGTGAGATACTCATATGTTCACCTCAGGCGCTTTCTCATTATTACTCTGTTTCTATAGCGCGCTGCTTCGCTGAAGCCCATCTTTTCGAACAGGCGAATAGGGCCGGTATAGTCGTTATACACACGTTCCTGCCAAACTGTGGCATACCCCTCAATTACATCGAAGCCGCCAGCGGCAGCATCTTGTATAGCTCGTTCAAGCAAGGCTGTTGCGACTCCTCGGCCGCGGTACTCCGGTGCAATGGCAAAGCAAACGACAGACATAGTTTTGGCACAGGCGTTTCGATGAATAAACTCCGAGACATCTTCATCAAACCCTACATTGATATAAGCACTCAAATCTCCGGCGTTACACCAACCGATTGAGGTATTTCCATCAAACGCTAGATACCCGTGGATCTTCCCTTCATTGAGCAGATCGACAGCATATCTGCGGATTGTCCCTTTGGTGTCATTGCCGAACTCGCTTACCATTTGGCGTATGCTCGCAGTATCCATGCTTGGCGAAGTGCAGTAACACGGCCCGTAAGGATTGTCATCGGAAAAAGCTCGGTTATCAAAAAAATCGAGATAGGCAGGGATAAGCCCTCGAGTCAGCGGTTCAATCGAAATAGCCATGGATATTTTCACTTCCTGTTTTGGTTTTGTGCCTGGCTCATCGCTAATAGATAGCTTTACCCGATTCGCGGCATTCCTCGAAGAGGCCACCGATGTCCTCATTCATGGTTTTTCTAGCTTGTTCAATAGCTCTTCTAACAGCTTCATCCATGACTGCTTCCCTCCCAGCGTCTTCTAGGTTGACTTCAAAATCGAAGTACTCATCAGGGTATGGCTCGACCTCGCATGGTGTACACCTCTGTTTGCGACTGGGAACTCCCAGTTTTGTTTGATAAAGACTGAATTCCTCTTTTTGCAAATTGTTCCTGCTATTATAGGCAAAAACAAAGCCGGGGCTGTACCCGGCCTTGTTCTCCGTACCTATTTCCGCTCGTATTCTAGGAGTGTCATGCTGTATACCACTTCGTCCTCTTGATAAACGTTGACTCTGAGGGGCCAGCCCACATCTGGAGCGATTACCCACTCAGAAGTAAGAACATCTATTCTGTTTCCGTCCTCATCGGTTTCTCTGTAGAACTTTCGTACGACATACCCTCTTACCCCGGCCACAGTCTCCTCATCTACTACCCGAACACGGGAACCATCAAAGAGCTGCATTGTGTTACCCACTTCTAGCTCTAGTTCTGAGGCAAACATGGCCAAGAACATCCATTCTCCTAGCCACTCCCCGCCACCTAAGAACAAGGGTAGTCCAAACATACCTCCCATGAAACTCAACTGGTCTGACAGTTGATCCTGCGGTACCATGTATGAGTATCCCTGAGTTACCTCGACCAACCCATCATCTGCTTTTTTCAACTCCAGCAGCTGATTGAAGCGGTTTTCAACTTTTACCTCCTCGAAAAGATCATAATCCCACTCAGTTGTATTGCTTACAATCTCGTAGTAAAACCGCTCGTAGTCTGCAGTAAATCTGTTCGACTGCCACAGATCTTGTGCATATACGGCCCCACTCAAAACGAACACCACTGCTGCAATCAAGATTCCTAACAGAGATTTGCGGTTCATCATACCCGCCTCCTTAATGCAGAAGATAATGTCATATTATGCATTGTTTTCTAAGTTCCTACGCAACTTACCATAACCGAAAATATTTAACCTTTTCAGCAACAAGGAAACTTCTTTTTTCAGGGAGAAGTGAAAATTACGCCATCTTTGGGAAGGGAAGCACGGATCCCAGGTTGACCCAGCTTTGGCCATCAAGTCGCACGCTTTTTATTCCCTCAGAAGGAAGGCCTAAGCCATGCGGATCATGATTGTAGATGAACATGCCCCTTATGTAGAGGGTGTGGTAAACTTACTGAGTGCGGACTTCGAAATCGTGAGTACTGTCTCGACCGGTGCGGACGCCATTGAGCAAGCTCGCCTTATTAAGCCTGATGTGATCTTGATGGACATCAAAATGCCGGATCTAGACGGAATTACAGCTACCAGGATTATCTTGGCTGAGCAACCAGGCATCAAAATCCTTATGCTCACCAGTCTAGGCGAGACAGACACGCTTTTTCGAGCAATAGGAGCCGGAGCAGTGGGTTACTTACTAAAAGATCTAGAGGAGACAGATATCATAGCCGGCCTATATGAATTAGAAAAAGGCAGAAACCCCTTTTCTCCGGGTCTCGCCAATCAGATCCTAGAGGAGTTTCGGAGGCAGCAGGTACGCTCAAACCCTGAGGTCTGTAGAGAACTGCTGAATGACAGGCAGATTGAGGTCCTGGAGTTAGTAGCTCAAGGGCTAGACTATTCCGACGTAGGCCAGAGACTGTACATCAGCGAGCGTACAGTAAAGTACCACATGGCCAAAATCAAAGAAACTCTGCAATTATCGAGTCATGCCCAGGTGATAGCGTGGGCATGGGAACATGGATTAGGAAAGACTGTACCCAAGTGAAATTGACGCTGTTTTCCGCTTTGTTAGACTGAGGTTAGGGTCTTGATCCTAAAGGAGGTCATTTATGAGCGGAAGACTGAGGAGCGTTTTCTTAGCAGCATTATTAGCTTGTACGACATTACTGTCAGGTTGCCTATTCGGTGGAACCGCAATAGTCACATCACTCGAGTTAGAAGCAAGCAGCGAAATTCTTGTCTTTGGTGAGACTACCGAGCTAACCGCGCGCGGACGTACAGAGAACGGGAAAGTGGTCTCGGTTATCCCCAAATGGGAGATCATCTCCGGGTCCGGCACCCTCGGGGAGACAGATTTTCAAGCGTCAGACTGGAATTACGTTGGTGAAGTTGTGCTGAGAGCAACCTATAACGGAATCTCCGATGAAATCACCCTTGAAATCCTGGGCCTCCTTGGAGAAGATTATGTGGATCCATTCCCACGGCCCGGCCATCCCAACGCTTCGATTCCCGAAGTGACCGAAGAGTTCCTCGTTAAAGTGGGACAACCACTCGATAGTTTCTCAGAGCTTGGAGAGCTCTTGGTGATGGGTAGGCGGATGGTTGGATGGTGCTGGTTCATGCGAAATGGAGAAATAATCCAACCCAGCGACCCAAAACCGGGTGCCTGGGCCACTGCCAAATGGCATGAAAAGCTCCCCGACAAGGTGCATCTAAGCCATAGAGTCCGCTACGAATTGATCGACTGTCAAGTACTGGACCGGGGGACAAACTATTCAAACCAAGTTTCTAATCGCAAGGGAACCACATTTCAAGAAACCAAAGAACTCGCAGAGCGCCTCACTTCCGAGACACATGCTGAGGCTGGGTGGTCATGGGGCCGCATAGAAACGACACTCACTTACGAAATCTCAAAACGGACCCAACAGACTGTGAAAATCGAAGAAGAGCAGACCGTAACGCGAACCTGGAGTTTCGTTAACCCCAACGATTATGACACTTATCTGTACACCTCATGGAACAAAGTGGACATTTTCTACCTAAGCGACAGAAATGGTGCTCCGCTCGAAGAGTCGCCCATTTTTGCAGGTTACAACTTTTACTCCTATCCCATCGAGATTCGCGGCAGAACTGTGGTACAGAAAACATGGGGTTATAACAAAGCCAATCAATAGGTCTATAATGGAGACAGTCCCCAGTGCTAGTTCTGGGGACTGTTTTTGTTTAACCATCAGCCAGCAGCATTCGTGACAACAAGATTACCTGATTCGTACCGCTTTAAGCCGCGGTAGAAGATGAACCGAGCAACAAGGACAATTCCTAATACAAAGAAACCAAGAAGGCCTACGTAAGGCCAACTAAACTCATCCATAATCCGAACGGGTAGATACGAGACAAATCCAGCAGGAATCAGCGTATAAAGCACCCAACGAGTCACTGCCGAGAAAATACCTTCTGGATACAAAGAGAATGTCAGCAGGGCTTCAGTCAGTTCATCTGCTAATCGTGCCCCGTAACCCACCCAAAAGCTCAACGAATGGGCGATCACCGCAAAGCTGGTCATGACTAGGCCCCCGGCAAGAATCAGTATTACAAAAGCCAAGAGCATACCTATCGAAGGAGAAACGGTCAACAAGAAAATGGCCAGCCCGAAGACAAGATCCCCCCATGCTGAGGCGAAGGATCGAGACACTAAGACATGAAGCAGTACTGGCTTCGGCAGGGCAAGGTAAAAATCGAGCCCACCTTCCGCAATTGTTGAACTTAAAGAGAAGGAACCACCGAACAGAATTGCCTTAACAGCATACGCCCCGCTCGCTATCGCATAGAGCCGCATGATGTGCTGAAAACTCCAGCCATTTAGCGACTCAATTTTGGAGAAGAGCACCCACCAAAAGAAAAGCAGCATAATGTTGTTTACGAACATGAAGATGATCTGGCTCAAGAAAGCGCCCCGGTATTCCATCGCTGATTGAAGATTGGCAGAGAAGTACTGAAGTACAAACTTGGTGACTCGTTTAGCCTCCGTTAACATGGACTCGGCGCACTCCTTTCTGGAACATGGCTGCTGTAATGAGACTCAAAATGGTGGCCCATATGAACTGGCCTAAGAGCACTTGCCAGAGAAAGGCATAGTCAAAATCCACCATGAGGCGTGCCGGGGCCGATACGCCATAGCGCATGGGAAGCAGGTATGAGACGATCCTCAATCCCGCTGGGTAAGCCTCCACGGGGACGAACATACCACCGAAGATGAAAACCAGCTTGCTCTGGATCCAGAAAAAAGGGCGGTTATCTTCGAACCAAAAAGCCAACAGAGCCAACGAGAAGTTCATCAGAAATGTAAGCACCATAGCTAGAGAAAACGAGATGATCACCCAGCCCAACTGAGCCCACGCGACCTGTAGCGGTCCCATGGTAAGATAAGCAAACACAGCCCCGATCGCCAAGTTGGTTACGAAGCGGATTGCAAACTCGCCACAGTGTGCCGCCAGGTAATACAGCGTATATGAATAGGGACGGTTCAACTTGTATGCGATGTCACCGCTTTTTACTTCGTCACTGACGAGGCGATGATACGCCGGTGTGGAGATGACTATCACCTCAGTAAAAACCATATACCACAACATACCTGTACTGTCGAGGCCTGCGAGCGTCCCACCGGCGCCTAGGACTGTTCTCCATAACTGGGAGAAGATAAACAGGATTAAGAGGAGGAAAATGCTGCTCGCGAAATGATCGGCCAGGTAAACAACTCTATTAGTTAAGCTGATCTCAGCAACTTGCAGATACTTCTTCAAGTGTCCAGCCCTAACCAACTGCATCCTGCTCACCTACCTCGGCCGCGCGGCCGTAGATATCACGGATAACCACTTCCATGCCTGGTTCCTCAACACTGATATCCTCTGTGTCTACTTGGGCAAACAGCTCAGTCAGTACACCTTCAATGGACTTTACTTTGGTATCAACCCGGAACTTGACTCCCTTATCAGTGTGCTTTAGGATCTCCACATTTGAAAGGCTGAGTTCAGGACAGGGCGCCGAAAACTTGACGTTTACTATCTTCGTAGTTAGATAGTTATGTCGGAGATATGATGTGGGTGCGTCCAGAATGATGTCACCATGGTTGATGACGATGACTCGTTTGCAGAGCTGTTCAATATCCCCAGCATCGTGAGAGGTAAGGAATATGGTTGTCTTCTCTTCCTCATTGAGCCTCTTGATCAGCTCTCTGATCTTCAACTTCGCTACCAGATCCAAGCCAATAGTGGGTTCGTCCAAGAAGATGACTTTAGGCCTGTGCAGTATGCTAGCAGCAATTTCGCAACGCATGCGCTGACCAAGAGAGAGCTTTCTCACCGGCGTCTTGATGAAATCTTCGAGCTCAAACAACTCAACAACCTCACCGACCCGCCTTGAATACTCTCTGCTATCGATTTCATAGATACTTCCCAGCAGGCGGAAGCTGTCGATCGCTGGCAGATGGTACCACAACTGCGACTTCTGCCCAAAAACGGTTCCGATGTTATAAGCCAGCTGGAGGCGGGATTCCCACGGGACTAATCCTAAGACCTTGGCAGTTCCCCCTGTGGGATTCAAGATACCGGTCAGCATCTTGATTGTTGTGCTTTTTCCTGCACCGTTGGGCCCGATAAAAGCAAGTAGTTCACCTTCTTCGACAGCAAAGCTAATCCCCTTCACCGCTGTGAGTTCGCTGTACGTCGGCCGCAGGAGGGCCTGTACGCTGCCTCGCAGACCTGGTTCCTTGGTTTTTGTACGAAACACTTTGTGCAGGCGATTCACCTCAATAACCGCCATCTCCAACACCTCCCAGAGTGAATATTGGCATGATTATATTGCTATCCGAAAAGCGTGTCAAGTACCTGGACAGTTTAAGGATAAGAAAAGAGGCATAACTGGGATTGACCCATTTATGCCTCGACTCTCTAGAGCTTGTACTTTTCCACGATGACACGCAGGTTGCGTGCCATTTCACTCAAAGCTCCGGCAGATGCCGCCATTTCTTCAATAATAGCAGACTGTTCCTCGGTAGATGCCGCTATGCGGTGGCTGCTGGAGCTGATCTGTTGGATACCTGCAGCCATTTCTGATATTTGGTTGATAATCCCATCGATGTTTTTCAAAATATCATGGAGAGTCTTCCCTGTATTCGTCACGAGATCAATGGTTGTCTCTGTCCGCTGTGCACCGATATGCATCTCGGCCACTGCTGCTTCGGTTTCAGACTGAATGGCTCTGATTAAGTCGGTTATCTCTTTGGTTGCGTCAGCCGACTGCTCTGCAAGCTTGCGTACTTCATCAGCCACCACTGCAAATCCACGCCCGTGCTCGCCTGCTCGAGCTGCCTCAATCGCTGCATTAAGCGCCAAGAGATTGGTTTGGTCAGCAATACTAGTGATGACACCAACAATCTGTCCGATTTCTTGAGAGCGCTGCCCCAACCCTTGAATTACCGATACTAGCGCACGTATGGATTGATGCAATTCGGTTGTGGTGTTGACGGTGTTGCCCAGCGCTTTTTCACCTTCAGCAATCATGCCAGATACTTGTGATGCGGCAGTGGACATATTGCTTGCATTTCCGGACATTTGCTCGACAGTGACAGCAAACTCGTTCGCCGTCCCTGCCACCTCAGCCACTGATGCACTCGTCTCTTCAGTCGAGGCAGAAAGCTCTCCACTGCTCTGTGCAAGATCCGATGCATATTGTGCCAGCTGAGAAATATCTCTTTGCATTGTTTCGACCAGTGCGTTAGCGGAGTTGGCTAGTACCCCAACCTCGTCTTGGGACTTCACGGTGACCGCGTTGACTGCTAGGTTACCTCTTGCCAGCTCCTGCAGCTGTTGACTAACCCGTTTGATCGGGTTAGCAATCATGTTGGAAATAAAAGCTGATAAGAATCCGCCTACAAGCAGTGAAAAGACACCCAACATGAGTACTACCTGTTGCGTTCGGTCTCCTAGAGCAATGAGACTCTGTTGTGTCTCTTCGGTCAACCTTTTCTGGCGTTCTTGTGCTTGACTAAATCCAACAGTGAGCTGTTGTGCTACTCCGCGCAGGTTGGCAGCAGCGGCCTGAGCAGCCGCTTCGTTACCTGAGGCAATAGCGAGCATAATGTTGTTGAGAACAACATCGCCCCACTCATCGCTCTTTTCTATCATTTCATGGTAATCTTTTGCCTGCTCATTCTGCAGCAGGACGGCGCTGATCCTCTTACTCTCCTCATTGTATTTCCGAAAGTCGTCTATCAGCGACTTTTCCTGCGGATTAAGCATGAAATCACGGTAAATAGCGCGTCGTTCCGCAAGATAGAGCGCCTGCCTGTTGTACATCTCCAATAGCCCGATATCTTCTTCGATGACTACTGCTACTTCGTCATTGTACCTAGATATGGAAATAACGCTGAGTGCCCCCATGATGATGATAAGTACCAAAACTGCTCCAAATCCTAGCATGATCTTAGTTCTGATGCTTTTCATGTCTTTACGCTCCTTCAATAACATCGATACTCAGTCCATGTAGAACTACCTTAGCTGCTGTAAATCAACCAGTGAATAGTTTGGTGGATTCCCCTTCCTCGTCTGATATTTGGGTATCAAAAAAGGAAGGCCGCAAGACCTTCCCAAAAAGAAGTACATCAAAGACGTCCTGAGGCAACCTGGCAATCATAGTACGAAGACCTTAGACCCATGGCTTTGCGTCCTACCCTTTCGGATAGTTTGCCTT
>JAAYMS010000119.1 GCA_012521295.1 Bacillota bacterium | reverse complement strand
TGGCTCGTCCAGGGGAACATATCTACTGGCTGCAACGTACCGGCGGTGTATCCCCGTTCCCTCAGATAAGCCAGATCCCGGGCCAGCGTAGCAGGATTGCACGACACATAGACAATCCGCTTCACATCTGCCTCTGCGAGCAAGTCCAGAACCACTTCATCGCAGCCCTTCCTTGGTGGATCGACTACTGCCACATCAATGTTTCCAAGACGCTGTACTAATTGGGGTAGAACATCCTCCGCTGCTCCCTGAATAAACTGAGCAGAGGAGACATTGTTGAGCTCTGCGTTATACTGGGCATCTGCCACTGCATCGGCTATAGTTTCTACACCAATCACCTGCTTGGCATTGCGGGCCAAGTAGAGGCCAATGGTGCCGGTCCCGCAGTAAAGGTCGAGCACTGTTTCAGTCCCTTTCAAGCCAGCAAGTTCCTGAACCTTGTCATAGAGAACTCTGGTCTGCAGCGGGTTAACCTGAAAGAAAGAGCGGGGAGAGATAGCGTAGCGGAGATCGCCAATCTGTTCATAGATGTACCGTTCGCCCCAGATGATGCGAGTAGTCGGGCCAAAGATCACATTGGTTACCTTGGGGTTGACGTTGTGTGCGATGCTGACAAGTTCAGGAACAGCCTCGCGCAGACGTGTCACGATCTCATCCTGCAGAGGGATGCTTTCCGTACGGGTAACAAGGACCAGCATCAGCTTCTCTTCACTAAAGCTTGCCCGAATCACAGCATGCCGGAAGACACCGCGATGACGGACTTCATCGTAAGGCGGCAGGCCTAAATCTTCAATGATCTGCCTCACAGACAGGGCCAGCTTGACCATGAGCGGATGCTGTACCATGCATTCTTTCATATCCACAATATCGTGGGTTCCTGGGCGGAAAAAGCCCATCACAACCTGTCCCGGGCTGCCGCCAAGGGGAAGCTGCGCTTTGCCCCGGTAATTGATGGGAGCCGTCATACCCAAGACGGGCGCCACCTCTACTTCCAGGCCACCTATACGCCGCATGGCCTCTTCCACCTGCACCTTTTTCCACTCCAGCTGTGCTTGATAGTCCATATATTGAAACTGGCAGCCACCGCAGGCGTCAGCGTGAGGGCACGGCGCATCTATACGGTCTGGTGAAGGCCGCTCAAGACTTACTAGTTTTCCACGGAGGAAATTCTTCTTCTGGGTCACGATCTCAACTTCTGCAATATCGCCAGGGACGGTTTGGGGCACAAAGACAACAGCGTTGTCGATGCGCCCCACTCCTTCTCCAGCATGGTTTAGCCCTGTGATTTCCACTTCGTTTTTTCTGGTCATTATCTTTCAACCCTTAACATAGCAAATGGTTTAACAAGCGGCATAGGAATGCGCACTCTGTAGTTAGCATGCACCTCGTCCACCGGCTCACCTAGGTCTTCACGTATCATTTCGGAAATAGTCAGCGCCGTAACGGGCCCACGGGGTTCCATGATTTCCACTTTCTCTCCGGCACAAAGGCGGTTCTTGATGAGTACTACTGCTTGACCCTTCTCTACATCATAGTCTTCCACTACTCCGACCACATCATGGGTTTGAACATATGAGCTAGTAGCGTAATGGATTCCGGCGTCGGTAGGTGCGAAGAATCCGGCCCAATATGGCCTGTGACTGACTTTATCAAGCTCTTCCCGGATTTCATTGGGCAGGCTGTAGTTTTCGGGATCCTCCGCATAAAGGTCAAGTGCCATCCGATAGGCCCTTACAACGGTAGCTACATAATAGGCGCTCTTCATACGCCCTTCAATCTTAAGACTGTCCACCCCGATCTGAACCAAATCGGGAATGTAATCAATCAGGCACAAGTCCTTGGAGTTGAAAATATGGGTTCCCCGCTCATCCTCTTCGATGGGGAAATACTCGCCTGGGCGCTTTTCTTCGACCACTGCGTATTTCCAGCGGCAGCTCTGCGCACAAGCACCGCGGTTGGCATCACGGCCGGTCAGGAAGTTACTCAGCAGACAGCGGCCCGAATAAGCCATACACATTGCTCCATGCACAAAGATCTCTAGCTCTACATCTGTATTCTGACGCATAGAAGCGATTTCGTCGCGGCTTAGTTCTCTTGCCAATACAATGCGGGAGATCCCGGCATTGGCCCAGAATTGTGCCGCACGGTAGTTGACTGTGCTGACTTGAGTACTGAGATGAAGCGGAATGCTTGGTGCGAACTCCTTAGCCAACTGCAGAACGCCAGGATCAGATAATATGATACTATCGACCCCAAGCTCTTCCAGTTCTTCGAGATACGGCGGAAGGCTATCGATCTCATTGTTATGCGGCATGACATTGACTGTCACGTAGATCTTGACGCCCCTTTTGTGGGCTACCTCCACAATCTGGCCAATCTCATGCAGCTCGAAGTTACCAGCTTGGGCCCGCATACCAAACTGCTTACCCGCCAAATAAAGGGCATCAGCACCATATTCAATTGCGGTCAAGCCCTTCTCCATATTTCCCGCAGGTGCTAGTAGTTCAGGAATCTTCACTGTTTTCCTCCTCTAATAACCCAGCTGACGCCGGGCGCGTACATGCTCATCAAAGGTGCGGCTGAACTGATGAGTCCCATCTCCCCTACTCACGAAGAAGAGGTAATCGGTATCTGCCGGCTCCAATACGGCTATGATCGAAGCCAATCCCGGACTGGCTATGGGGCCGGGAGGCAGGCCGTTATACTTGTAGGTGTTGTAGGGAGAGTCGATCTCCAGATCCCGGTACAGAACCCTACTCCGTTCTTCAGTCATTACGTAGCGCACCGTTGGGTCAGCCTGCAGAGGCATGTTGATGGCGAGTCTATTCAAATAGACCGAAGCCACGATGGCTCTTTCATGTTCGCTCATTACTTCACGCTCTACAATCGAAGCCAGGGTGACAATTTCGTGCAAACTGAGGTTTATGTCCTCACTGCGGTCCTGCACAACTGGTGAGACCATTTCCACAAACCTTCCCACCATCTGGCGTATGATGTCTTCTTCGGTCTGACTCGCACTAAAGTAATACGTATCAGGAAACAGATATCCCTCTAAGCTGGAGATGGGAATATTTAATGGCACCTCTTCGCCAAATACCAACGCAGCATCTTGGGCCAGCTCCATAAACCGATCATAATCAACAAGGCCTTCGCGAGCCAGGCGAGCCGCAATCTGCTTAAGAGCAAAGCCTTCGGGAATCGTGACCGGAATAGTCTTCGCCCGTCCCCGCTGCAGCGCTTCGATCAGTTCAAAGGCGTTCATGCCTGGGCTTAGAAGATAGTGTCCAGCCTGCAGGCTCTTGTCTGTCCCCGTAACACGAAGAAGTATAAGAAATAGGTCCGCATCCTTAACAAGGCCGGCGTCAGCAATGAGAGCGGCAATCTGTTTGGCAGTGAGGCCTGGTTCCACATCAACTAGGACACTTGCTGCATCCCGATCACTGCTGACAGGAAGAACCGCCCAAACTATGACCGAAAAAGCTATCCCGACGAGCAAAATGGCCATGAATAGCAGAAAGCGGACCACTTCTAAATAGGCCCGCTCAGTGGTGCGTACGTTAGTGGGCATCAGCTGCACCCCCTAATAGCTTGCACCTCCATTATAACTTAAAGACTTGCAGTTGACCAGATCCTGGCTTACTCCTCGTCAAAATCAGCGCTGCCCCAATCTTCAGACTCGAGGGCATCAATCACACGCTGGAATTCGTCTTCATCGTCAATGTCGTAGAGGACTTCCTCACCGTTCTCCGTTTCTACACGGAAGATGACCGCCCCAAACTCGGGATCATCATCGGGGAGAAGCACCGCATAACCCTGGTTATCTACCTCAAGGTATTGTACGATGGTAAAGTCATGCTCTACTCCATCTTCATCTATTAACGTGATGCGGTTTTCCATTTCGTGATCATGGTCGTGGTTGTGATCATGTGCCATGTCGAATAACCTCCTTTATCCGTATGCTGTACTATTGTCTATCCAAATATGCCTGCAAAATGACCGCCGCTGCAACCTTATCAATCACTTGCTTACGCTTGGCGCGGCTCACATCTCCCTCCAGCAGAATTTTCTCAGCAGCAGATGTTGAGAACCTTTCGTCCCAATATTCAACTGGGAGATGGAATTCACCTTCCAACTTTCTTCCAAAAAGACGAACTTTTTCTGCCTCAGGGCCATAAGTCCCATCAGTACGTCTGGGCATACCTATCACAAACCTCTGCACATCGTACTGCTGCACAATTTGACGGAGTTCCTCTATGTCCTCCGCCAGATTCTGCCGCCTGATTACGGTGACTGCTTGTGCGGTCCAGCCCAGTGCATCGCTGACAGCGACACCAATCGTCTTTTCCCCCACATCTAATCCCAAAATGCGCATGCTTACACCTCTAGATAACCTTAATGGCAAACTCGGGGCACACAGAACCACAGTAGCCGCAGAACACGCAGTTGTCGGGGTCTACCACCACAGCCTTATTTTGAACAATATCTAATGCCCCGTTTGGACACTCCCCGACGCACATTGAGCATCCGATGCACCACTCATCGATGTGAAGCTTGCGGTAGGTCTTGTCCGGATCAGGCAAATCACGCTGTCCGTTGAAGAATCTGAGGTTATTGTCCACTTCTTCAAACGACTTCATTCCGACGGCGATGCTGTCCAAGCACTTCTGCTCCAAACAGAAAGACAGCGCCTCGGACCAGCTGCTCAAGAGATGCCCCCCACCGAGAGGTTTCATCGCATATACTCCTTTGCCTTGCTCAGACGCAAAGTTAATTGCACTGAGCATCTCGTCTCGACTACCATCTTGGATGCCGATACCAGTGGCATTAATCAGTGGGGAGATCACATCGATCTCAGGCATCTCCGCCGCAGCCAAGACGCCCTGAATGTGGTGGGTTGAAATGCCTACTGCCTTCACAATCCCCTTCGCCTTGGCCTCAAGCAGATAATCCAAAGCCGGCCTGTGCCCTCTAAGAGTGTGCTCGGATTCCTGTTCGTGGAGGAGAAAGATCGGGATTACATCTAGATCGAGCTCACGCCGTGCTTCTTCCAAACTGGCGGCCATCCCGTCCCGAGTAAAGTCATAGGACTTCGTGGCAATGATCACATCCTCCGGCCTTTCCAAGCCCTTTAATGCTTCACGAATATGGGCGTAAGATCTGTACAATTGGGCTGTATCTATAAAGTTAACACCGCCGGCCAATGCCCGGCGGATAACTGCTCCCCCTTCTTGTGGTGACAGGTTCCTCTGCAGTGGCCCAACCGTGAGGGCACCAAAACAGAGGCGGGAAACCACAAGACCCGTTTGTCCTAATTCACGGTACTCCACAACGATCTCCTTTTATTGTCTAATACTGTTTACCTCGACATGCAGCCAGCGAGGACGCTTGGGGAGATAGTCCCCGTCATAATCCTTAACTTCAAGGCCGGCAATCGCCGGGATCTCCTCGGCAAGCTCCTCTAGATGGGCGACTGCTGCGCCGAGCAAATAGCCGATGATTTCCTCAGGGACGATCTCTGCTTGGCTCTGCCCGCTCACTGTCAAACGGAGAATCTCATTTCCATCCACGGCAAAAGACTCTAACTCTGAGATCTGTACGCTGCTGCCTATAACAGAGTACCCTTTGGGCTGCATATGGTTTAGGGCGGCCCTAACTTCCGACATAAGCTGGTTTTCATCAAGGATATAAGCTCGCCCGCGTGCTACAGCAGTAGTGAAAACCTCTGCGGTTTCTTCACCAGGCGTAGTTTCGTTTCCCCAGTCTAATTCGACCCGCAAGGTGTCCGCAAGAAACAGCCTAAATGAGTCAATCAGCTCCTCCTCAATCTGAGCTGCCAACAGCAGTTCTGCATCGCGCTCCACCATCTGGCGCGCACGCATGAGGTCATCACTCACCGCTACCTGCAGTACCGTGTCAGCGCCGCCGCGAGTCGGTTCGGGATTGCGCACAGTGAGATCAAAACCGACGATCTTTTCAACGCGGCCTTCAGCTACGTTTCCAATCGACCCGGGAGTCAAAGCTTCAATGGCAGCAACTGCCTGACCAGCCTGCAGCCCAACAGGGATGCCCATAAAATACTGAGTCGACAGACCAGGTACTTCCACATCGGCAGTTGTTTGAAAGGGTGTACCCGATGCAGTGGTGACAATGGTTCCTTGCGGTACAATAATACTCTGTTCAGACTGATTAATCAAGACAATTTCTCCCACTGCCTTAGCGACGCCAACAGTCTGCCTCCCGGTAGCACTGGTACTGCGTGTAAGCGAGATCTGCTTCTCTACCAATTCAGCCGCAGCCAGGCTGCCTAACGGGAAATTAAGTACATGAGTAAAAGACTCCACGGCTGGAGTAACCACCAGGGTTACTTTGGGAAGTGTCAAGTAGATTATCCCGAGACAGGCTGCAGCAATCAGCAGTATTACTGATAACCGTTCCACAACGCGCCGAGATTTCTTGTGTGCTGGGCCCTGTGTTTCTTCGTCAGCCGCAGCCAGTAAATGCTCCTCAGTCACGGTCAAACCAGACTGGTGGGCTAACCGACAGGCAGCCGGGTCTCTCGAATCCAAAGTAATGTGCTTACCTAAACGCTCACTGTAATCAGCGATCACCTGCCAGAATAAAGGATCCCGCAGAAGGACCATCTCTTCTGAAGCAGTTAACGTAATATGTTCATCGGGAGTTTGCTGCAGTTGGTGAATGATCGTATTTAGCTCATCGCTCGGCTGTATCTGAATGATCATGCCCGCAGCGCTCCCCCCAATACATGATTACTTCCTTGAATAACAGCCGCCTGATACGCGATCGCCTTGGGCGTCACATCCTGCTGACCGCGGAAGAACTCTTTGGGATCAGATATTCCGTAGATGTGGTCAGGCCTCAGCAGAATCACTTCTGGCCGCTGCGAGAACATGCCCGAACCTGCCAGCTTGTCACTGCGAAGCATCTCAGCAACACCAGGCAGACAACTTCCTCCTCCACAAAGGGCGATATGATGCGGAAGCGGTGTACCGGTATATATATCCCGCAGCGCTAGAAGCACTGCATCCAACCAAATCTCAAGGTCCGCTTGGATAATATCCCCGATCTCCATGCTCCCTACGCCATCAGAGTAATCCATTTTGAGCTGTTCAGCCTCGCGAAGCGTCTTGTGCAGGCGAGCAGCGATTCCCTTAGTAAAAGCCCGTCCACCCATGGGAACCATCTTAGTGGCTACTACGCCCCGCTGCTGGACTAATGCTATATCAGTGCTGCCTCCACCCATGTCAATGACCAACGAGCCAAATTCATACGCTTCGTCGGTAAGCGAACTAGCAGCAACAGCGTACGGTTCAGCGATCATGCCGACCAACTTCAGCCCCAGCCGATCAGCTATAGTGCGCATCGCTCCAGCATGTACCAAGGGAGCAAAGGTCATAAAGATAGAAAACTCCAGATTGCGGCCGGGAAAATCCAGGGGGTTGTTTACTGGATGCCCGTCGATGGTCATGCTTACCAACGAAGAATTGACTAACTCAACCTCCAACTTCTGGTAGCCTAAGCGTTCCTTCATCTTCTTTGTGACGCTGTCTAGGGCCTCTTTCTGCGCATCTTGAAAATGAGAACGGAGCTCACCAACCGTCAACGGTTTTTCGGCACGGCTGCGCTGCCGTTCAACTGTACGCGAGACGCCATGTACAAATTGCCCGGCAATACCCAACACAGCTTCCTTGGGTTTAAGGCCAGCAATGACGGCCGCCTGCTCCACCGCCTCGGTGCAGCAAGCTGTGACGCCTGCTATATTCGCTACTGCCCCGCCTTCCATATTGGCATAATCTTGCCTGGCGCGGCCCACACCCAGTACCTTGGGCCCAGCATCGGTAAGTTCCAAGATGACTGCCTTGACATACTCTGTACCGATGTCGAGCGCGATCCGAGTCACCGGGCCATCATCAGCTCTGCGAAACAAAAAACCTAATCTACTCGTATAATCGCGGATCATAAGTAAAACCCCCTCGGCAACTGCTTACCTATTCGGCAGTGCAGAGGGGGATTCCTTCCATATAGAATTATGCCGATTTAAAGAGAATACCTAACGTATTGGGGCCGCAGTGATTAGAAATGGTACAGCCTGCAGTTGTTATCAAGACTTCTTCAAAGGCAGCCAACTCAAGAACCTTTTGCTTAACCGCCTCTACAATCTCTTCTGAACACCCAGAATGGGTAATGAAAATGCGTGACAAGTCAAGATCTGTGCGGTCCCCTAGGCGTGACTCCACGTAATCAAGCAAGCATTTTTCGAGCTTGCCGCGGAACTTGCGCCCGACAACCATTTTGCCATCAACTACTTCTATGCTGGGCCGCAGCCGCAGCAAGCGCGCCCCTTGAGCGGTAACTGCAGAACAGCGTCCACCGCGAGCCATATAATCGAGGCGATCTAGCACGAAGCTCGCTTCTACTCTGGCTGCGTCTTCCTGCACAATACGGGCTACATCCTCGGCTGAGTGACCCTGCTCAACTAGCTCAGCGGCCTGTAGGACCAGAAGCCCAGTACCAGTTGACAAGTTGTGTGAATCAACAACGTAGACACCGGGAACTTCAAGGGATGCCAGCTTCGCATTTTGGTGAGACGAAGAAAAGCCCGAACCTAGACTGATATGTACCACAGCATCATACTTCTCCCGCAGACCTTTAAAATGCTCTACATACTCGAACACATTCACCGCTGCCGTTTGACATATTTCGCCGTTCTCATCAACATAGCGGAACAGTTCTTTCGGCGTGATATCCTGTCCATCCTTGAACACCTTATCGCCCATGACAATGCTTAGAGAAATAATATTAATTCCATACTTGGCAATAAGTTCAGGGGACAAGTCACAGGTGCTGTCTGAACTGATACCTATCATAAAGTTTCTCCCCTTCGCTTCGGTTATTGCGTACCCTGTCACAATATAATTATACAGGAATCTGCCTGATCTTTCCTTATGTACATTACCAATATTAAAGGGACCACCGCGAGGTGATCCCTTATCTCTATCTCTGCAGATATTCCTTAATCAGCTCTTCGAGAATAACATCCCGTTCGATCGCTGTTATCAGAGTGCGAGCATTGCGGTGACTGGTGATAAAGGTTGGATCCCCTGACATCAAGTAGCCAACGATTTGGCCGACAGGGTTGTATCCCTTCTCTTGCAGTGCATCATATACTTGGCGGAGCACGTCTCGGACAGATGTTTCCTGCTCGAACTGTGCTGAACGAAACAGTGCAGTCTTCTCATGCGAATCTGTCATGGCAAGCCCCCCCACTTGTATGCTCCTGACTTTATTCGTCAGACACCCCTATATTCCCTTTATCTGAGCGATCAGGACCTCCTTAGCTGCTTGTAAAGCGTCGGTCAGTTTTTCTGGGAGCCGGCCACCTGCCTGAGCCATATCAGGCCTGCCTCCGCCTCCACCGCCGCATACTTGAGCGGCTGTCTGCACAATCTTACCTGCGTGCAGGCCATCCTTAGTCAGTGACTTCGTGACCATGCTCAAGAACAGCACCTTGTCACCAGTCTGGGTTCCCAGCACAATGGCGGCATTGCCCAGTTTATCCCGGAGTTTGTCGCCCATCTCACGCAGTTCTTCAGAACTTACGCTGGGTACTTCTGTAACTAGTACCTTAACTCCTTCTACGTCTTCAGCTTTGCCAAGGAGTTCATCGGACAGTGCGGAGATGGCTTTACCTTTGAGGGCACTGATTTCCTTCTCAAGCTCCTTAACATGCTGCACGAGACGGCTGACGTGGTTGGGCAGTTCTTCAATATTCGCAATTCCAACAGCGTCACCAACACGCTGCAGCAGCTCTTCACGGCTTCTTGCATAAGCCAGCGCCTGAGTTCCAGCTACTGCTTCGATCCGACGTACACCAGCGGCCACGCTGCCTTCTGAGACAATGCGCAGCATGCCGATCTCACCGGTGGCCGAAACATGTGTACCACCACACAGTTCCAACGAGTAGTCGCCGATGCGGATTACTCGGACTACAGAACCGTATTTCTCTCCAAATAGTGCTACCGCACCTTCGGCGCGAGCTTCATCGATGCTCTTCACTTCGGCCTGCACCGGATAGTTTGCTAGAATAGCAGCATTCACCCGGTCTTCGATCTCCTGTAGGACAGCATCGTCAAGTCCTTCAAAGTGAGTAAAGTCAAAACGCAGACGGTCGGGGCCAACATAAGAACCAGCCTGGTTGACATGATCGCCCAATACATCCTTGAGAGCCTTATGAAGCAGGTGTGTGGCAGTATGGTGGCGAGCAGTGTCACTGCGTTTGCCTTCGCCAATAGCAGCTGTGGCTTGCGCTCCGACTTGGACTATACCCTCGACTACCTTACCCTTGTGGACGATCAGTCCCTCTACCGGCTTCTGCACGTCATCAACCTGCACCTTACCAGCTTCAGTTGTGATCCATCCCGTGTCTGCTACCTGTCCACCACTCTCAGCGTAAAACGGCGTTGCATCAAGGACAACAGCCACCACATCACCAGCCTGTGCCTGATCAACCGAAATATTGTCCTTCAAGAGCGCCACAATCCGCCCTTGGTCAACCGTCTTTTCGTAGCCCGAGAAGCGGCTTTCTACAGTTCCGGCGATGTCATGGAATACTTCGAGAGCGCTATCTAGATAGCCCTGCTCACCGCGAGCAGCACGAGCCCTTTCGCGCTGAGCCTGCATTGCTGCTTCAAACTCAGCTCTATCAACTTCTAATCCCTGCTCGGCCAAGATTTCAGTCGTGAGCTCCAATGGGAACCCGAAGGTATCATACAGCTGGAAAACGTCCTTGCCGTTGATTACTTCTGTGCCGCTCTTGCGTGCCTTTTCCACCAACTGCTGCAGCAGATGCATACCCTGATCTAGGGTCTGGTTAAAGCGTTCTTCTTCAAGCCCAACTACCCGCTTAATGTAATCGAGGCGCCCCACGATTTCTGGATAAGCCTTGTGCATCTGCTCTACTACTAGGTCGATTCCTTCGTTTAAGAAGAGCCTATTAATGCCTAAGAGACGGCCATGGCGAATTGCCCGTCGGATCAGGCGCCGCAGCACATAACCGCGTCCTTCGTTGCTTGGCAGCACGCCATCCATCACTAGGAACGCTACTGCTCTTAAATGGTCAGCAATCACGCGCAGTGAAACGTCCGCCTTAGCATCGGCCCCGTACTGTTTACCGGCGATATTGCCGACTCCATCTACAATCGGGCGCATAGCATCAATTTCAAAGATACTAGTTGTTCCTTGTAGGAGAGTGGCAACCCGCTCCAGGCCCATCCCAGTATCGATACTGCGCTTTTCAAGTGGGGTATAGGTGTCACCTTCTTGATGGAACTGCACAAAAACCAGGTTCCAGAACTCTAAGAACCGTTCGCAATCACATCCCGGTTTACAATCGGGCTGTCCGCATCCAAACTCGGGCCCACGATCGATGTGGATCTCCGAGCAGGGTCCGCAAGGCCCATGGCCTGTTTCCCAGAAGTTATCGTCTTTGCCTAAACGTACAATGCGCTCGGCAGGTATTCCGACTTCTTTATTCCAGATCTCAAAAGCCTCGTCGTCTTCGTGGTACACACTTACCCAAAGCTTGTCTACTGGGAAGGCAAGATGCTCAGTTACAAACTCCCAAGCCCATGTAATAGCTTCTCTCTTGAAGTAATCTCCGAAGGAGAAGTTCCCCAGCATCTCAAAAAACGTCCCATGGCGATCCGTCATGCCCACATTCTCGATGTCGCCGGTGCGGATACACCGCTGACATGTTGCAACACGGGTGGATTCTGGCTTCTCTAAACCCAAGAAATAGCGTTTAAAGGGCACCATACCCGCGACAGTCAAGAGCAGCGTTGGATCTCCATGGGGAATTAACGACGCACTGGGGAGAACCTTATGTTGTTTGCTTTCAAAGAAGTTAAGATACATTGTACGAATTTCATCTACTGAACGGTATTTCATAGCGCCCGCTGATAGCGGTTCCCTCCTATTCCAACCAATATAACCCTCATTGTTTGATCATATCGAATAGGGGGAAGGTTGTCAACAAACAGCGGCTCAAGGGGGAGCTATGGACCTTTATCCGCGATGTTTCTGCTCACCAAAAAATACTGCAGAAGGACGCGTACAATTGATGCGGCCGGGACTGCGATCAGCATACCGATTACGCCCATTAGCTCACCGCCAACCATAACGGCGAAGATCACGGCTAGAGGATGCAGGCCAACTCGGTCGCCAATGATCTTCGGAGCGATAATACTGCTCTCGAGTTGATTGGCCAAGACGAAGATGGCCAGCACCCATAAAACCGAAATGGGTGAGCGCAGGAGCGCAAAAGCGGCAGCAGGAATAAAGCCCATGATCGGCCCGAAGTACGGGATGATGTCAAATAAGCCAGCAATGAAACCGATGAACAGAGCATAGCGGACCCGTAGGATCATAAGCCCTAAATAAATCACGGTGCCGACGATGGTGGAAATAAGAAGCTGCCCACGGAAGAAACCATTCAAGGCGCGATTTATCTCTCGGAGAACGTTTTTCACCTGACTCCGGTACTGCATAGGGATGTAGAGAAATAAGCGTTCACGCATTTCTTCGTGGTCTCGCAAGAGGTAGAACGCCAAAATTGGCGAGAGGAAGAAGCCCAACAGATGGGTGATCAGACCTAAGAGGCCTTGCGCTAACCTGCCCGCGAGGTCTTCGAGGAGGAGCTGCACTCTTTGGGTAATAGTGGCTGCGATTTCTTGACCTACCCGAGGGAGCGTAATCCGCTCAAGCCGGCGCATAGCACCTTGGCCCAAGTCTTCTAATTTCTCTGCTTGCGAAGGGATCATCGCGATGATCTCATCTATCTGGCTTGCCAACTGAGGCAGCATAATCCAAGAGACGACGCCCAGCACCACTCCGATCAGTGAATAGACAATCAGGATGGCAGCCGGGCGCGGTACAAAGCGCTGTTCAAACAGCTGGACTATCGGATACACAAGGTAAGCGATCACCGCTGCGAGTAAAAATGGGGTCAAAACGCCCCTGATCCTGATGACAAAGAGGGTGAGGGCCGCAAGAACTACAACCAACCAGAAACTTCGTTTCACTTCGAACCACTAATCCATCCAGGCACTGACTCCATCCTGCACTACTCCTCTGGCTCGATTCCAAAGGTTGAGCCCTGTCATGCGGAGCTGCCGTGATGCTGGGCTTCTCTGCATTACGGTTCCAACGTAGATACCCAATGCCATGCCGACAATGCCAGCCATTATTATGCTGCGTGTGCTGGTCATAGAATCACCTCAGAGTTATCTTACCCAAGGAGAGCAAAAAAACACCGCGATCCCTTTTGGAATCGCGGCATGTTTTACCCATTTCTCTTTCGGTAATCGGCAATGGCTTCACGCAGGGCATCAGCTGCTAAGTTAGAACAGTGCATTTTGACAGGTGGAAGCCCATCTAGAGCCTCTGCTACTGCCTTGTTCGTGATCTGTTCAGCCTCGTCAAGTGTCTTACCCATAGCCATCTCCGTGATAATACTGGATGTAGCAATCGCGGCACCGCAGCCGAAGGTCTTGAATCTGATGTCTGTAATAACATTGTCTTCGACTTTAATCCAGATCTTCATTATGTCGCCACAGCGGGCATTACCAACCTCACCGATACCGCTCGCATCAGCAATTTCACCGACATTGCGGGGATTTTGAAAATGATCCATTACTTTTTCAGAATACATTGAGACTCCTCCTATCCACGGTATAAAGGCGACATGGCCCGCAGGCGCTCCACAATTGGGGGTACTTCCTGCAGTACGTAATCTATGTCGGCTTGGGTGGTTCCTCGCCCCAATGTGAGGCGCAGAGAACCATGAGCTATTTCATGAGACAATCCCATGGCCAAAAGCACGTGGGATGGGTCCAGGGACCCAGAAGTGCAGGCCGACCCGCTGGATGCGGCCACACCCTTCATATCTAGGTTCAAGAGGAGAGATTCGCCTTCAATGAACTCAAAGCATACATTGACGTTATTCGGGAGCCGCTTTGTTAAGCTGCCGTTCACCCGACTGTGCGGTATGGCGGATAAGCCTTCAATTAGCTGGTTTCGCAGGGCCTCAAGGCGGGCGTTTTCTGTGTCACGCTCTTCATAACTTAATTCCAAGGCCTTAGCAAGCCCCACAATACCTGCAATATTCTCAGTGCCAGCCCGGCGCTTTCTTTCATGACCGCCGCCGTGAATGAGAGGTTCAATATTAGTTCCCTTCCGCACGTACAAGACACCGACACCCTTAGGCCCGTAGAACTTGTGAGCAGAGATAGTGAGGAGATCAACATTTAGCTTATCTACATCTAAGTCTAGAACGCCCGCTGCCTGTACAGCATCTGTGTGGAAAACAGCCTGGGTATCCTTGAGAATTGATCCAATCTCACTAATTGGCTGAATCGTACCTACCTCATTATTGGCGTACATAATACTGACTAAAATAGTATCAGGACGCAGCGCTTGCTTGACCTGCTCCGGATCAACTAGGCCCACGGAGTCTACAGGAAGGTATGTTACCTCAAAACCCTGTCTTTCCAGCCATCGGCAGGTTTCAAGTACAGCGAAATGCTCAATACTGCTTGTGATAATATGCTTACCTTTATGCCTATTCGCCCAGGCGGCTCCTTTTATGGCCAGATTGTCTGACTCTGAGCCACTGCCCGTAAAGACAATCTCATCAGGCC
>JAAYMS010000015.1 GCA_012521295.1 Bacillota bacterium | reverse complement strand
TTATCTACTAAATCTTTCTGCGTTACGAGAGGAAGAATAGTGCTGCGTGACCTTGACTAGGTACACATACTCTTGTTCTCACGCCGTCGAACGACGCTTGATCATAATAACACACCGTCTAAGTAAGATCAACCACTTTTTTCTGGATTTTTGTTCCATTACATCAGACATGCAAAAGGTATTCCTCCAGCTCCCACTGGTGTACCTGCATCGCATATCTCTCCCATTCTATGGCCTTTGCCCGAATGAAGTTACTATAAACATGCTCGCCCAATGCGTCACGTATAACTTTATCTTGACCCAGGAGTTCGACTGCTTCGACTATGCTGCGGGGCAGGTTGACAATCCCACGAGCTGCCCTTTCTTCATCCGACATCTCATAGATGTTATCGAAGCATTCGGGCCCGGGATCAAGCTGGCGAACTACGCCGTCAAGGCCAGCACGCAGAATAACGGCTAGGGCTAGGTAGGGATTGGCTGACGGATCTGGGCTCCGCAGTTCAATTCGAGCGGCACCGCCTTGGGACGACGCAGGAATACGAATCAATGCACTCCGATTGCGGCTCGACCACGACACATACATGGGTGCTTCGTAGCCCGGAACCAGTCGTTTGTAACTATTGATTATCGGGTTGGTTATGGCGGTAAAAGAGCGTGCATGGGCAAGCAGCCCGCCCACATAGTACCGTGCAATCTTACTCAGTCCAAGATGATCCTCTGGATCATAAAACAGATTCTTCTCTCCTGAATGGAGGCTCTGATGAAGGTGCATTCCAGATCCTGCGGCACCAAAGATGGGCTTTGGCATGAACGATGCATGTAGCCCGTGCTGCTGCGCAATCATTTTCGTCACATACTTGAAGGTGAGGATGTTATCCGCAGTCCGCAGGGCGTGATCATACTTAAAGTCAATCTCATGCTGGCCCTGAGCAACTTCATGATGTGACGCTTCCACATGAAATCCCATCTTCTGTAGAGCAAAAACGATCGCCTCCCGAGCGTTCTCACCTTTGTCTAGCGGAGACAGATCAAAATAGCCACCACGATCATTGGTTTCTAAAATAGGGTACCCATCTTGACCAATTTTAAATAGGAAGAATTCTGGTTCCGGGCCAACGAATAGGGTAAACCCGTGCTGCTCTGCATCTCTCAATGCCCTTTTCAGCACGTAGCGTGGACATCCTTCAAATGGGCTCCCGTCAGGGAGATGAACATCACAAATCAGGCGCGCGATTCTTCGGCCATTGCTGTCCCACGGGAAAATGGCAAATGTGTCATAGTCAGGCCAGAGATACATATCTGATTCCTGAATACGAACGAAGCCCTGAATTGACGAACCATCAAACATAATCTGGTTATCCAGTGCCTTGCTTAACTGCTCGACGCTGATAGTGATGTTCTTCGTTGTCCCGAGGATGTCGGTAAATTGGAGCCGCACTAGCTCAACTTTTTCTTCAGCTGCAATTCTGAGAATCTCTTGTTTGGTCAAACTCGGCATGCTTTAGCCTCTTTCATGAAAGGTTTAGGTACCTGAGGATTATTCTACACTACCGGCCGCATCCCTATCCCCTGAAGGAAAGGCGCGAAAAAAAGACCCTGTGGCATACACAGGGTCAATCAAATTTGAGTCATCGAGCTGTTCGCAGACCTCTAACCGCCTGCATAGAATACAGCTTCGCCGCAAGGGGATACAGGACAAGAAGAGCTGCTGTGTTGATTCCAGCTGCAGGCAGAACAACTGTTGCGAACAGTGAAATGAACGATGTCGGCAGATCTGCGATAATAGCTGCTGTACCAAGGAACACCGTTCCACTAACCAAAGTCCCAACCGCTCCTACTGCGGGAACAAGAACCTTTCGGGGCAAAACGGCGGTCATACCCAACACCAACGCTGTGGTAACGAACTTATCCACAATATTGGGTATCTGCCCCATCGGGAAAGTAGTGGTCATGGCTGTAATAATCGCTGTGGCCAGGCCTGTCACAACCGCAACTTTTCTATCCGGAATGACCATAATCGCTATAAACAGCATGATCAACGAAAAGTCTGGTTTCATGCCACCCACGATTCCTGGAAACACTCCGTGTAGAACTAAGCCCAACGCAACCAAAAGTCCAGCCAGAACCAAGTCTCCTACGCTCATCTCGCCTCTTCTAATCTCGTCTCTACTCAACTCAGCTTGCTTCAACTCATCTACTCTCCTTTTTATTCAATTTTGATAAGTATACCACGAGAGCGAATTGTTTGCAATAGGTTTTCTAAAAAATTACTATTCACCTATTCCTCGGGAGTACATCTTAACCCAATCAGCATATGGTTCGTAGACTTCGTCCATGGTAAATGCATAGATGGCTGGTAGTTCATACGAATGGAGCTCACGAATTGTCCTTTCGACATCGGGATAACGCTCATCAGTAGTCTTAATGAGGAGTCGATATTCTGGTTCGTCGTGCACCGTACCTTCCCATACGTAAAAGCTTTCGATCTCCGAGATCTGTACGCATGCCGCTAATCTCCGCCTTATGAGCTCTTGAGCAATCTTCCGAGCCTCGTCCACGCCCGAAGTTGTAGTTAAGACAGCAATGCATTTCATCACATCATCCCCCTTGTGGAAACTTGATTCCACACAAGCAGACCGCTAACCTCCATTCCTATGCTGCTTCTGGATCACTACCTCTCGGAGACACGTCTACTAGACTGAGCAGTTTGAAAGGGCAAGCCGCAGCACAGCGGCCGCACCGGATACAGTTTTCATCTTCAAACTGGTTTGACTTAGAAAAGCCAAGATACGGGCTTAATTCCATCGGGCATACCTTA
>JAAYMS010000118.1 GCA_012521295.1 Bacillota bacterium | reverse complement strand
CGTACTCTGCATATGGCCATGGTGGGTGTACGAGATATGAGCGTTATCGAGACGCCCCCTGAGGATCGCTATCCGATCCGTACGTATGTGGTGGAATACGATGAGCAGATTATCGAGCAGGCTATCCGCCGTGAGTTGGCTCGCGATGGCCAGGTTTATTTCGTGTATAACCGGGTTCAGGGCATTGAGCGTATTTACAACGAACTGCAGGAGTTGGTTCCTGAAGCCCGAATCGCCATTGCCCACGGTCAGATGGATGAAGCGGTACTGGAGCGAGTGATGCTCGATTTTTACAATGGCGAATTCGACATTCTCCTCTGTACGACGATCATCGAAACAGGTATGGACATACCAAACGTGAACACCCTGATTGTCTACGATGCGGATCATTTGGGTTTAGCTCAGCTGTACCAGCTGCGCGGCCGGGTAGGTAGAACCAACCGCGTTGCCTACGCATACTTCACTCACCGCAAAGACAAGATCCTCTCAGAAGATGCAGAGAAACGTCTGCAGGCAATTAAGGAGTTTACTGAGCTCGGCTCAGGCATCAAGATTGCTATGCGTGACCTAGAGATCCGCGGTGCAGGAAACATCCTCGGCCCTGAACAGCACGGCTTTATTACTTCGGTGGGTTTTGAGATGTACTGCCGTCTGCTGGAAGAATCGATTCGTGAGTTGAAAGGCGAAGTAGAGCAGGCTCCGCCAGAGCCTGTGTTTGACCTCGAAGTCGATGCATACATTTCCGACGAATATGTGCCCGATCCGAAGCAGAAGGTTGAACTGTACAAACGGATTATTGCCGTGACCAGCCTTGATGAATGCGACGATCTCGAAGAAGAGATCCAGGATCGATTTGGTGATCTTCCCACAGCGGTGCGCAACCTACTGCAGGTAGCACGGGCCAAGGTGCTGGCCAAGTTCGTCGGGGTCTCGTCGGTCAGCGTGCAGCGTGGTGCCTTTGTGATTAAGCTCCTAGAAGGCCTCAGCCTGGATAATCTAGTCTACAGCAATCTTATGCGCAGATTTAGGGGTCAAGTGGTTTATCGCCACGGACGCATACCCCAGCTGCGCCTGACCAAAGCTCAAAATGATGAAGAGTCTTTAGTGCAGCTCGTCCAGGTTCTCCAGTTTATGCATGAAGGCCTAGAGCAGGTTGCGGAAGGCAAGGTAGCTGGGAGAAATGAATAAAACTAGAAGTCGGCGATCATACTAACTTCGAGTTCACTTCAGAGGAGGGGTGCGGGCATTGAAAGCGACAGGCATTGTTAGACGTATAGACGATCTAGGACGAGTGGTAATACCTAAAGAAATCCGACGAACCCTGCGTATTCGTGAAGGGGACCCCTTAGAGATCTTTGTCGATCGCGATGGTGAAGTTATCCTGAAAAAATACTCGCCCATCGGTGAATTAGGCGATTTCGCGCAAGAGTACGCCGACTCCCTATATGAAACTACTGGCCATGTGGCAATCATTACAGACCGAGATGCGGTGGTGGCCGTGTCGGGAGCGCCAAAGAAACAGTGGGTCGACCGGCCTGTTGTTCCCGTTTTAGAAAAAACGATGGAAACTAGGCAGAGTATGATTCTAAAGAAGGAAGCGGGCTCTGAGGACGAACAGTGGGATTTTGAAATGCAGGTGATCGCACCGATAATTTCTGAAGGAGATCCCATTGGTACTGTCATTTTAGGAACCAACGAACAGAACCGCAACCTTGGCGAACTTGAGTTGAAGCTTTGTGAGACAGCTGCAGGCTTCTTGGGTAAACAGATGGAGCAGTAGCATAAACGGAGTTATCAGACTCCTCGGCATAACTGCAGCCCTCCGGGCGTAGATTTAAGCGAACGGGGGAGAGTGGCAGAATGGCGAAGGAGTCTTTTTTGCGCGGTGCTCTAATATTAGCTTTAGCTAGTGCTTTGAGCAGGGTAATCGGCATTGCCTACATGGTGATTCTGCCGAGAATCATCCATGAAGAGGGTATGGGGCTTTTTCAGCTGGTACGCCCCATACATTACTTTGCAGCTGTGACCGCCATTTCTGGGATGCCGGTTGCGATTTCAAAACTTGTGGCTGAAAAAGCTGCCTCAGGTTCGCGCCGGAGTATCGGGCGCGTTTTTCGAATTGGCTTTGCGGTGATGACCTTGACTGGGGGGCTTACGGCGGTTGCATTGATGGTTGGTGCCCGACCGTTAGCAGAACATGCAGCGCAGGATTCGGCTGCTTATCCTGTGATCTTCATACTAGGCCCGTCCTGCTTCTTTCTTGCCTTAAGTGCTGCCGTACGCGGTTATTTCCAAGGCCTGCAGTACATGGTGCCCAGCGCTGTATCGCAGGTAATCGATCAAGCTGTACGAGTAGGCGCGACAGTAGCTCTGACGAAGCTGCTGTTGCCCTATGGGATCGCTTTTGCGGTGGCTGGAACAGCCCTTGGTTCACTGATGGGTGAACTGGTTGGATGGCTCGTCTTGGTGGGGTTCTACATCATCAAGCGAGGCGAGCTCCTAAGTGAGATTCCCTACCGGCGTGAGGAAAAGGTTGAGAGTACTCTGTCGGTGCTTCGCCGCTTGTTTGAACTTGCTCTACCGGCTGTGGTGGCTACTGTTCTGTGGCCGATCATGCAGATGGCCGACACTCTGATAATTCCGGCGCGCATGCAGAGTGCTGGTTTCAGTATCGAGCAGATCAGGGCGGGAGTTGGTTTAATGGGAATGGCCATGCCTGTGGCGCAGTTTCCTAACATCATCACTGTGGCTCTGTCAACGAGCTTAATCCCTGCCATTACCGAAGCGTGGACACTAGGTTCCCGCCGTCTTGTGGTTTATCGTTCGGAGGAAGCGCTCCGTTTTACTCTGCTCTTTGGGATACCATCAGCTGTAGGCTTAGCCGTCCTAGCTGAACCGATTTGTGCGATGTTGTTCGGCTATGTAGAAGCTGCACCACATCTTGCCGTTCTGGCAACTGGGGCGATAACCCTCGGTCTCATCCAATCCACGACAGGCATCCTGCAGGGAATGGGGTTGATGACCATTCCCGTGCGCAACCTCTTAATTGGTGTGATCGCTAAGTTCGCTTTAAACTATGTGTTGGTAGGTAGTCCCACACTTGGAGCGCTAGGTGCCTCATACGCTACCGCTATCGGATGGGGAGTAGTAGCCGTACTAAACCTCCTGAGCTTATTTAGGCGCCTCGGGTTTGTAATCAAAGTATGGGATGGCCTGCTCAAGCCAACGGCCGCAACCGTAGTCTTAGCTGTCTGGGCATATTATCTCCAAGATACTCTTGCCTTCTTTGTCGGAATTACGGGCAGCACTATCACGGCAGTGACCACTGGCTTTATCCTGTATTTCTTGCTGCTTATGATCTGGGGTGCTGTAACGCAAAAAGACGCCGCCTTGATACCTGGAGCGGCAGGCAGGCGGCTGGTAAGATTCCTTTATGATTGGGGTTTCTTGCGGAAATAGGCTTTGGCCTCATCCCAAATAGCGTCCATCTCAGCAAGGCTCATGTCCTCTAAAGAGAGGCCCTGGGCCTTGGCTTTTTCTTCAATAAATTGGAATCTGCGGACAAACTTGGAGGTGGCGTCCTGGAGTGCTAGTTCGGGATCGACCTTCACATAGCGGGCCACATTAACTAAGGCAAACAACAGGTCGCCAAACTCAGCTTTAATTTGGTCCTGGTCGGCGCTGTCAACTGCATCCTGCAGCTCATAGAACTCCTCTTGAGCTTTGGCCAAGGCGCCGCGTACATCATCCCACTCAAAGCCGACCTTGGCAGCCTTCTGCTGGATCTTCTCAGCCCGCATCAGAGCGGGGAATTCTTTAGGGACGCCATCCAAGAGCGAAGTGCGCTCCTGGCCTTGTTTTTCAGCCCGCTTAATGGCATCCCAATTGCGAATGACATCGCTGACAGTCGAAACATCTATCTCACCAAAAACATGAGGATGGCGGCGGATAAGCTTACTGCTGATTGCTTCGATTACATCGTCCATCGTGAAGGTGCCCTGTTCTTTGGCGATCTGGGCATGAAACACAACCTGCAGAAGCACATCACCAAGTTCATCGGCGAGCATACTAGGGTCACCTGTGTCGATGGCCTCTAGGACTTCGTAGGCTTCTTCGATAAGGTACCGCTTTAGAGAATCATGGGTCTGCTCTCGATCCCAAGGGCATCCTTCAGGAGAGCGGAGTTTCTCCATGATCTGCAGTAAACGCTCCAAGCTCATGTCCTCACCTCAAACGTAATGTAAAAAAGCCTGCTTGGCGCAGGCTCCCATGTTCTCAGATTACTTAGGGGCAACTACTTCTTTAAGTGACTTGCCTGGTTTGAAAGCAGGCACTTTGGTGGCAGGAATGGTGATAGGTTCTTTAGTGGAAGGATTGACACCCTGCCGCTCAGCCCGTTCTCTAACTTCGAAGGTACCAAATCCGACAATGGTCACCTTATCACCTTGTGCCAAAGCTTCAGTGATAGTGGCGAATACTGCTTCAACCGCATCACCGGCTGCCTTTTTGGTTATGTTCGCCTTTTCGGCAACGCTGGCGATTAACTCTGTCTTGTTCACAAATTAGACCTCCTTTAGAGTGGAAATATACGAAATTTATTCTCCTTGATCACCATTATTCCTGCTTCCTTGGCAATATTTTCCCCATAAACCCGGATTTTACGCGCCTTTTTGGCGTTTTTTCCACCGTTTGTTGGTGAACACTAACGACAGTACACAAACTGGATTGGGAGGAATATGGCATGAAATTCCGGGTGGAACAGGGGGTCGTACTTGGCCTTGTGCTGGTCATTGTCGCGGCAGTTGCACTCCTGGTCAGCTGGTCGAGTACTGAAGATAACATTGTGCGGGAGCTAGAACAAGAACCACAGGTCTCAGTGTATATGCACGAGACAGGCCAGATTCGTGACATGCCCATGGAAGAGTACATTGCCGCAGTAGTGGCTGGGGAGATGTTCCCGGACTGGCCGGTAGAAGCTTATGCCGCACAGGCTATTTTCGCCCGCAGCTTTACTATGGACTTCATTGCAGCCGGTGGAGTGAAGGATAAGTACGGTGCTGATGTTTCTACCAATATCGAAGAAACGCAGGCTTTCAATGCAGAAGCCGTGACAGACGACATCCGTAAGGCTGTAGAAATGACCCGGGGTCAAGTGATGGTCTTCGACAACCGCTATGTCCGGGCATGGTTCCACGCATATTCAGGCGGAATAACCGCTCAGGCAAAGGAAGGTTTAGATTATCAAGAAGAAGAACCACCCTTTACTGCCAGCGTCGAGCTGCCTGAGAACGAGTATGTCCCTGACGATGTGGCCAACTGGGAGGCTATCTATGAGGCGCAGGAGCTACAGCAGCTTTTGGCTGACGCCGGCATTGATGTCGGAGAAATCAGTGATGTGAAGATCCTGGAGAGGGGCCCCACCGAGCGGATCACGAAGATTCAGATCGATGGCTCAGCGAAGTCAGAAGTGGTTTCAGGCCCGCAGTTCAGGCTGGCAGTCGATTCGACACGGATGAAATCAACCCTGGTGGATCAGTTCGAGTTCAGCAATGGGCAGCTGCGGATTTCGGGTACCGGCTATGGCCATGGAGTAGGGCTCAGTCAGTGGGATGCCTACAAGATGGCGAAGGAAGGTATGTCGCCCGAAGAAATCGTGAAGTCTTTCTTTGCTGACGGTGTCGAAATCAGGAAAATCTACGATTAAGTCTAATCTGCCCCGCTTCTGCATAGGATGTACAAACTGCCTTATGCAGAAAGGGGCGTTTTGCATGGATGAAAAGAGACTGACAACAGTGCGTCACCAGGTTATCTTGGCTGAGCGCGAAAGGCTCAGTATAGATGGTGTACTCAATGTAGAAAGCTTTGATGACCGCGAAATATCACTGGAGACTGACTTAGGCGGTTTAATTATTCAAGGTGATGACCTGCATATTAAGGAACTCAATCTGGAGAAGGCTAACCTGTTGGTGACCGGTTACATCAAATCGCTGGAGTACACAGGTGAGTCTCTTAGTAAACGAGGCAAGGGTTTGCTAGAACGTCTATTTAGGTAGCACAGTCACAGGTCGCGCGGCATACAATGGTCACAGGGGGTTGGTGCGATGGAATCTCTCAGTGCGCAATTGTATGCCTTTGGTATTATACTCCTCGCGGGTCTGTCGGTAGGGCTGCTTGTCGACTTCTACCGCGTACTGCGGGGATTTCTTCGCCCAGGACTGGTCAGCACAGCGATTCTTGATCTGATTTTCTGGGCATTACTTACTCCCATATTGGTTATCTACTTACTCTTGGCCAACTGGGGCCAGCTGCGTGCTTACGTGGTCATTGGGCTGTTGTTGGGCTTCTTATTCTACAGGCTGTTAATGAGTAGAGCGGTTGTGGCACTATTGGTGTGGCTGATTGATTCAATCGGTAGGCTCTTGAGCTTCACCGCGGCTGTTCTCTGGTCGATAGTGACCTTCCCACTTGTTATCGGGCAGGAACTGGGGTTGAGCCTCCGCAGTGCTCGGCTGGGGCGGAGGCTTTTCTTCGGGCCGAAACTCCGGTGGCGAAAATAACATGGCATTGCAGGAAAACTCTCCTGGCAAGAAGAAGGAAACGCCAGGGAGGGACCGAAGGATGACAAAAACTCGCCGCCGCAGGCGCATCCGGCCGGGAGCCGTGCCCTGGATCATAATATTGTGCGTGATCATTCTCTGGATTGGGATCAGTTTTGCGCGTGTTGAATACCGCAACTATAAGCTGCGGGTCAAAATCGAATCGCTCCAGCGGGAACTGGCTGCCGTGGAAATGCGCAATCAGCAGCTGGAGGAAGAAATAAAGAACTGGCAGTCACCCGACTATGTAGAGCGGGTGGCTCGCGAAGAATTAGGGCTGGTCAAGCCTGGCGAAACCGTCTATATCCTTGCCCAGCCGCTGGAAAACGCTGTTGAGCACGATGTAGAGCGGCGCAGCGGGACATTTGTCCCTTTAGATTGACACAAAAATGCAACTATTATATAATGATACTAGCCGTGTGCCCTGCATCGGCATAATCCAAGAGGAGGCATTTTTTCACGTATGTCAATTGATGTCGGCAGCATTGTCGAGGGGAAAGTTACAGGAATAACCAACTTTGGTGCATTCGTAGAACTCTCGAATGGTCAGACAGGTTTGGTTCACATTTCAGAGGTCGCAGATGCCTATGTAAAAGACATAAACGACTATCTGAAGGAAAGCGATACTGTTAAGGTGAAGGTGATTAACGTCTCGGACGGGAAGATTGGTTTGTCTATCAAGCAGGCAAACCCTAATGCAGGATCCTCTCGCCGTGCCGGAGACCACAAGAACTCCCGTAGACGGTCTTCGCAGATGGATTTTGAAGAACGGTTAATGCGCTTCCTAAAAGATAGTGAAGAAAGGCAGAGCGCTCTGAGGAAGAGCCAAGATTCAAAGCGGGGTGGCAGGGGCGCACGTTAATCTCTAATTTCGACTATGTACACACATCCCACCGGGGTGACAGCCCTTGGCGGGGTGTGTTTTTGTTAAGGAGTGATTCCTTGAAATACGATCACGTATCTGACGATGACCGCTCCCTGATTGCTCTCCAACTGGGGAGAGAAGCCCGGGGAGTATTAGGAATAGGCCTGCGTTGTAAGTATGGGTATCCACAGGTGATTGTCAATCGGCCTGTCTCAATCGAAATTGCAGACATTAACGTCTTTCCCACCTTGTTCTGGTTGACCTGCCCTTACCTACGCAAAGCCGTAGCCCGGCTCGAAAGTGAAGGTTGGATTGCGCGCTTTGAAGAGCGCATTCAAGAGGATGAAGAGTTTGCCTCCCGGGTCGAAGCAGACCACGATGCTTACGCGCAGGAACGCCTTGATTTGATTCCGAAGGAAGTACAAGCTCGCCTGGAGGAAGAATATCCGGAGCGCTTTAAAGTAATTGCCAATTCAGGTGTGGGAGGCAGCCGCAGCCGTGAAGGCGTCAAGTGTCTACATATGCATCTCGCCGATTATTTGGTGCGCGGGCAGAATATCATTGGTGAGGAAGTAGTCAAACTGCTTGAAGGAGCGCTGCACTGCGAAAGCGGCAGCTGTGAACAGGAATTGTAAGATGCGTGCAGTGATAGATATTGGAACCAATTCAGTACGTCTGCTCATCACATCACAAGGCACTCCCGTATATCGAGACCTCATTATTACCCGTCTAGGGCGCGGTGTCGATCACAAGGGACAGCTGAGCCGTGAGGCGATGGAAGCGACCATCAAGGCGCTGACTTACTTGAAAGAGAAGGCAGATCGGTATGGAGCAGCCCCGATCGTAGCAGCGACCAGCGCGGTGCGTGATGCCGCAAATCGCGGCGAGTTTATACAGCTCGTAAAGGATCGTCTTGGTTGGGATGTAGAGGTCCTAAGCGGTGAAGACGAAGCCCGGTATTCTTTTTTCGGAGCTTTAGCTGCCCTTAAGGGGCGCGCTCTGGCGGAGCCCGTGGCGGTTGTAGATATAGGCGGAGGCAGCACCGAAATCTATGTGGGAACCGCTTCGGGTAAACTTCTTTCAGGAGGCAGTGTGCAGGTGGGAGCTGTGCGCATGACTGAGCGTCACGTTACCGGACATCCCATCGATCCAGCTGAGCTTGTGTCCATGGAAAATGAGATAATGCAGAGGCTGATATCTCTCACCGAGAGCATTCGGGAGTTTGTGCCTCGGACTCTCATTGCTGTGGGAGGAACCGCGACCACCCTCGCAGCTATGTCTCTCGGGCTGTCGGACTACGATCCTGATCAGATTACAGGTTCCAAGCTCACGCTTGCGAAAATCGATGGTTTTTACAGCGAGCTGGGCAAACTGAGCATAGGTGAGAGGCAGCAGCTGGTTGGAGTGCCTCCTGGCCGTGCCGACATTCTGCCGGCAGGTGTAGGAATTTTGCGGATAGTCCTCCAACTGCTTGGATTTGAGGAATGCATTGTCAGTGATGGCGATCTCCTGCAGGGAATTCTTGCTCGGTTCTAGTTGACGCTGAGGTGGTTTATGGTCTATAATGTTGGTTGTAACTGATTGTGCCGGGGTGGCGGAATCGGCAGACGCTACGGACTTAAAATCCGTTGGGCGCAAGCCCGTGCGGGTTCAAGTCCCGCCCCCGGCACCATTTCTACTCTGTAGACCAAACACCTGAGCTTCAGGTGTTTTTTGTTATCCAACCTTTAGACAGAAAGCGGGGTGTTCGCGATAGCGCGCTTTTCCGATAAGAGTGAGTTAGAAAAAAGCTTGATAGCCGGTATGCACGGTGTTGAACTGCATCGGGATGAAAAACGGCGCTACCTGGGGCATTTTCGCGAACGGGTAATCCAGGCAGTTACCGAAAAGCAGCTTCGGACCAAGGATGGTATTGAGGCCATGAAAAAAGCGCTGAAGCATGAGGCCGCTGCAGAGCTGGTGGTCCGCAACAAGGTGCGCTCCACAGCCATGCCTCTCATTGTTGAAGCTCAGCGCTCTGGAGTCGATTTTACGATCGTAAGTAATACAGAATTTATTGGTGATATCGTGGCCGCGGTAGTTGCTCGGGATGCCGTCGATGTACCTCGCCTTATGGCCGAGGAATAGGCTTTATCTTACTCACTGCCTTCGTCGTCCTCTTCTGCCGCCTCTCGATTATCTTCTGAACTCGTTTCATATACAGGTTCTTCGGCTTCTTGCAGTGCATCTGTTCTTTCAGCAGGCTCCGCGGCAGGCATTTCTGCAGCTGGAGAGTCTGCTTGTTCTTTTTCTGGCTGAGTGATGAGATAAGTAAGAATCATGCTTAGGCCCACGAAAAAGGGTACTAAACCGATAAGCAGCCAGGGGCCTACTCCCATGGTGAACAGACCGATAGTGAGGGCGAGGCCCACTAAGGCAGTAGTTATCCCAGCGGCCAGTTGGCGTTTCCGCTGCTGTTCTGATGAGTCATCAGCGAACACCTCCGCGGCAGCAGCGGCGCTCCGTTGGATCGCAGCCATGCGTTCTCGGTACTTAAACCACCTGAGGCCTAATACCAGAATGACAACCAAGAGCAAGGCGATCAACGCGGGAATAACCAAGGCGTACAGTACTGCTGTGGCATTGTACATTTGACAACCTCCTTCACGGATATTCTTACAGATAGTCTATTTTCAGAGAACCCAAACTGATGCTCAGCTCAACACTGCCCGCTGTTTCCCCGGTACCGATGGTTCCCACTACTGAATTCTGGGAACGTTCGCCCGTAAAGGGGGCAGCAATCACGAAATCACCCAAATCGATATTTGCTTCGAGATCATATGCTTCATTCGGCGGTATAAAAATCTGGACTGCACCGAGGCGGCTTTCAATGATGGAGGAGCGGGCCAGGCTTCCGGCTACTACCACGTCTCCCATGGAGGAACTAATCTGCAGGTTATCTTCAAACTGGGCATGATAGATGTTCACCGCCCCCAAATCTGCCTGTATAAAAGCATTGCCCACAAAGTCCCGGATGCTGATCGAACCGAGGTCGTTATCGATGCGTAGGGTACCATTCACATCTTTGATTTCTACTTCGCCCAAGTTCACCTTGATGTTGGCTACGATTTCTTTTGGAACCTTCAGGTAAAGGTCCACAGATACCTGATCTCCATCCTGAGTACGAGGTACTCGAGCTGATATTTGAGTCCGCCCACCTGTAACCGCTGTTTCCACTTTGATTTGGTCTAGCAGCGCAGTTCCGCTGCCGAACGATGCCTTAGCCCGCTTAACAACGCGCAGCGCGATTTCGGCCACATCATCGCCTTCAATGACAATCCTACCGAGCTGGTTGTTTACAGTCAGTAGGCCTGCGTACTCCAAAGTAGTTGTTTCGATGCGTTCGCTCTCTGTGTTAAGTGTTGTCGAAAAGGCTGGACGCGCCTGTTCCTGGGGCCATATCGCTTCTCCGAGTGGAGTACTGGCCATTATGAGTGCAGCCGTTCCCATCATTAACAGAATCACGAGCGCAATCAGGAACTTGCGCATACTGCCACCTCGCCTCTGTGATTTTCCCATTATTAGAAATATTCCCGTTGATAATGCAATGTCCTTTTCATTAGACACAAATTTGTCGCGCCCTTGTGGAAAAGTTCACGGTGAGAAAAGGTATGTGACAATTAACGTTGAATGTAAATTATGACATACCATTATAGGGAGGAGCGAGTGTATGAGAAGACGTATTCACAGTTCTCTGTTGGTAGTTGTAGTAGCTTTAGTGATGGCACTTAGTGTGCCGGCCACCATTTTTGGTGCTGAATTGGTGATCCTTCACACTAATGACGTGCACGGCCGGATCACTTCGTTTGAGGATGGCGACCAAGTACTTGGCGGCCTGGCACGCGTGGCAACACTAGTCGAAGACATTCGCGCTCAGTACGGCGATGCTGTAATTCTGCTCGATGCTGGTGACATTCTCCATGGAACCAACGTTGCAAATCTGTTCCAAGGCCGGTCTATCGTGGAAGTCATGAATGCCATTGGTTATACTGCCATGACCTTGGGTAACCATGACTTTAACTACGGTCAAGAAGCTCTCTTAGACAGGATGGCAGAGGCTAAGTTCCCATTCCTGGCTGCCAACGTCATTACCGAGAGCGGCGAAGTATTGACTTACAGCGCACTGGTTCAGCAGGTGGGTGAACTGCGGGTAGGTATCATTGGCGTTTCCAGCCTTGAGACTCCTGTAGCGACCCATCCGAACAACGTTGTAGGGCTCACATTCCGTGATCCAATTGAAGTAGCTGACTACTTAGCGAAAAGGATTCGCCCTGATGTAGACGTACTCATCGGCCTGACCCATATTGGCTACAGCGAAGATCTGAAACTGGCTGAAGCTGTGCCCGAGTTCGACGTCATCGTCGGTGGACACAGCCACACTGAGCTGCAGGAAGCTGTAGATGTGGGCGGCGTACTAGTTGTACAGACTCATGAGTGGGCTCGGAACCTCGGTTTTGTCCGTCTTGAAGTAGAAGATCGCACAGTTGTAGACTATGAAGCTCGCCTGATTCCTGTAACTTCTGCAGTTGAACCTCATCCTGAAATCCAGGCCCTCGCTGACAAGTGGGAAGTTCTCCTTTCGGAGCGGCTCAATGAAGTTGTAGGCAAGGCTGCTGTATTCTTTGATGGCGAACGGGCAAATGTCCGGACTCAGGAAACCAACCTCGGTAACTTGGTCGCAGACATCATGCGCGAAGCTACCGGTGCTGATATTGCCCTCACTAATGGTGGCGGCATCCGAGCCAGCTTGGCTGAAGGTGATATCACTGTAGGCGATATCTACACCGTACTGCCTTTCGACAACACTCTGACCGTGATTGAGGTAACCGGCCGTCAACTATTAGAAGCGCTCGAACACAGCGTACGCCTGCTCCCTGAGCAGAACGGCGGATTCCTGCAGGTTTCTGGCTTGTCCTTCGCAGTTAACCCAAGAACGAGCGGAAAGCGCGTCTTTAACATCCGGGTTAACGGCGAGATTATCCAAATGGATAAGCTCTATACTGTAGCTACCAACGACTTCTTGGCAGCTGGTGGCGACGGTTATGACTCCTTCACAACCGCCACTGTTGTATCTGAGACCGGCTTGATGCTCCGCGATGTAGTAGTTGACTACATCCTCGAGCACGGTACAGTCGATGAGCCAGAAGGCAACCGGATTTACTTCCTCAACTAGGAAACAACCATGAAAAAAGCTCCCCTTTGTGGGGAGCTTTTTTATGCCTTTGAACGTGTTATATCGATTCCGCCCATAACTGTGCGGCAGTGAATCTTGAGGACCTTATTTGAACTTCCCAGGCGGGATTCATCGCACATGGCAATTATTCCGCCTTTACCTTTCCCGAAAAAGTCAATTCCGCCGAGGGCTGCCGTTCCCTTGCAGTACACTGTGACATCATCGGGTACCCGCAGATCAATTCCGCCCAAAAATGCGCTTAGATCGAGGGTGATCTCCGGTTCAGAAAACACTGCATGTGAGAGATCGAGTTCTACTCCCCCTAGAATGGCTCCATAAGCCTCGCTTTTTAGAATCCACTGCCCTGCATCCTTCTCAAGGCCTCCCAAAAAGGCTATGTTGCCTCCTTGGGTCTTTGCCCGGTTGGAGAGAAGGCTCCATCCCACCAAAATGAGGACCACGGGCCAGAAGATTTTCCAGAACTCAGCCCAGCCAAAGCGGAAGAACTCAAAGTGATTGCCCAGAAACAGCAGACCAACGATAAGCACAACTGCCCCGGAGATAACATCGCCGCGGTCTTCTTTGCGATAGATGATCAGGAGCCCCCAGAGAATCAGCAGTACTGGCCAATAACTGACAATAGTGCGGACTGTCTCGCTCGTAATAATCCCGAGGTTTCCGGCAAAGACTAAGAGCCCTATCAAGACCAGGACAGCTCCTATGAGAGTACGGCCGCTTAGTGACATTCAACAACCTCCTTATGCTGCTTTTGTGATCTCTTATGACAATTAACTCTATAGGGTGCAATTCCTGCCGTGCCTGGGCACAAGCAGAACCAACCACCTAAAATTAGCAATTACGTGACACTCTTTTCTCTGCATAAATTCTTGACAGAGCGATACGTGTGCCATATAATTAAGAATGTAGCTCGTGGGCCATTAGCTCAGTTGGTAGAGCACCTGACTCTTAATCAGGGTGTCGAAGGTTCGAGTCCTTCATGGCCCACCATTTTTATGTTCGAAAACAAGACGTTTGCAGCCGATACCCGGAGAGGTATCGGCT
>JAAYMS010000117.1 GCA_012521295.1 Bacillota bacterium | reverse complement strand
TTCCGCCGCATCGATGGCAGCTAGGTTCATCTGCACAATCCGCTCGCCCTTCTTACCATACATGGACTGAACCGCATCTTTCAGCTGCTTGATGGCTTCTTCGACCGGTATGACCTTTGCAAGCCTAAAGAAAACAGCCTGCATGATCATATTGATGCGGTTACCTAGACCTACTTCACCAGCAATAGAAAGGGCATCGATGGTGTAGAACTGCACATCGTTTTCAGCAATAGCTCGCTTGGTCGAAGCGGGCAGGTTTTCTTCTAAGTCGTCCATATCCCATGAACAGTTGAGTACAAACGTGCCTCCCCGCTTGATCCCCTTCAACAGATCATAGTTAAACACGAATGATGGGTTATGGCAGGCAATGTAATCTGCGTTGTAGACCAGGTAGGGCGACTTGATGGGTTTCCTACCGAAGCGCAGGTGCGAGACAGTCGTTCCCCCAGACTTTTTGCTGTCATATGAGAAATAGGCTTGTACATGGAGCGGTGTGTTCTCACCAATAATCTTGATCGCGGTCTTATTGGCTCCCACAGTACCATCACTGCCCAGACCCCAGAACTTGCAGCTGATGGTTCCTTCGGGAGTGGTTTCCACGATATCTTCTTCAGGCAAAGAGGTATCGGTCACATCATCCACAATTCCGATTGTAAACCGATCCTTTGGCTGCTCGGCCTTGAGATTGTTAAACACGGCAATAATCTGCGAAGGCCTAGTGTCTTTGGAACCAAGGCCATAACGCCCACCTACGATCACCGAGATACTGCTGCCGGCCAGTGCTTTCACCACATCTAGATAGAGCGGCTCACCCAGAGAGCCAGGCTCCTTCGTGCGATCTAGTACGGCTATCTTCTCTACTGATTTGGGAAGCACAGCTCGGAAGTGGCTGTCAGAAAACGGCCGGTAGAGGCGTACTCTCACAAGGCCTACCTTCTCGCCCTGGCTGCGTAAATAATCGATGACTTCTTCGGCTGTATCAGTCACCGAACCCATGGCGACAATAACCTGTTTCGCCTCTGGATCACCGTAGTAATCGAAGAGCTTGTAAGATCGGCCAGTCATGGCCTCGAACTCACGCATGTACGATTCCACAATCCCAGGCACGGCGAGGTAGAAGGGATTTGCCGCTTCTCGGCCCTGGAAGTAGATATCCGGGTTTTGTGCGGTTCCCCGAATTACGGGATGCTCAGGATTCAATCCCCGGGCGCGGAAATCTGCAAGCGCTTCATAGTCAATGAGCTTTGCCACTTCATCGTATTCGAGGCTCTCGATCTTTTGGATCTCATGGCTAGTGCGAAAGCCGTCAAAGAAATGCAGAAATGGTACCCGTGACTTAATTGCCGCGAGATGAGCGATACAGCCCAAATCCATCACTTCCTGCACGTTAGAAGAAGCGAGCATGGCAAAGCCTGTCTGACGGCAGGCCATCACATCTTGATGATCGCCAAAGATGGATAAGGCTTGTGCCGCGATTGCCCGGGCACTCACGTGGAAGACTCCTGGCAAGAGCTCACCAGCGATTTTGTACATGTTGGGAATCATGAGGAGGAGCCCCTGCGATGCAGTAAAGGTGGTTGTTAGAGCACCTACTGCCAGCGAACCGTGCACAGCTCCAGCAGCACCGGCCTCTGACTGCATTTCTACTACCCTGACCGGTTCGCCGAATATGTTCTTGCGGCCCTGCGCACTCCATACATCGATATGTTCTGCCATCGGCGATGACGGTGTAATCGGGTAAATCGCTGCAACCTCTGTAAAAGCATAGGCTATGTGGGCCGCAGCCTCGTTACCATCGATGGTTACAATCCTGCCCATCAAGAACCCCCCATTTAC
>JAAYMS010000116.1 GCA_012521295.1 Bacillota bacterium | reverse complement strand
GTTCGCTCCAGGCAGGACCTCTTCTACTTGGTCTGCCCGTGGGTCCGTTTCAACCGCGAACACTCTCGACGCTACTAACAGCCCAGCGGCAAACAGTGCGCCGAGGAGACCCATGCTTATGAGGGAAATTACAGTTGTACTCAATGAAAACCCTCCCTAATAAGGACCAAATTAGACCAGCCCAGAAAATCCACTGAATGCTAGAGAAAGAAGACCTGCGATAACAAACGCAATCCCTATCCCCTTGAGAGGCTCAGGAACATCTGCAAATTGCATTTCTTCCCGAATACCGGCCAGAAGCATCAAAGCAAGGGTAAACCCAACACCGGCACCCAATCCGAAGATGATCGACTGAATGAAAGAGTAAGCTCCCTGCACCGCAATTAAGGAAAAACCTAAGACGGCACAGTTCGTAGTGATCAGCGGAAGATAAATACCAAGCGCGCGGTGCAATCCTGGGCTGGTTTTGTTAAGAAACATCTCCACAAGCTGTACCATTGAAGCAATGGAGAGAATAAAGACAGGGGTCTGGAGAAACGGCAGACCAAATGGTTCCAGCACAAACCACTGAAGCAGCCAAGTCAACGCTGCGCTGACTACCATAACAAAGGTGGTCGCCAGTCCCATTCCCAATGCTGTTTCGGTTTGCTTGGAAACACCCATAAAGGGGCAGATACCAAGGAAACGTACAAGAACGAAGTTATTGACAAACACAGCACCAATAAAAATATAGAACAGTTCCATACTCTTACCGCCTCCTAACTGGCCTTACGCAGCCGGGCACTGATGATGTTCATACCCGCAATCAAAATTCCTACGGTAACGAAAGCACCAGGCGGCAGCGAGAAAAACCCAAAGGTGGCTGCTGTATCGGCAACAAACTTATGATTAAATATGGAGCCAGACCCAAGGATTTCCCGAATAGCACCAATTAAGGTCAGCGCCCAGGTAAAGCCTAGTCCCATTCCGAGACCATCTAAAGCCGAGCTCACAACGCTGTTCTTCGAGGCAAATGCTTCGGCGCGGCCCATTAAGATACAGTTTACCACAATCAACGGAATAAAGATACCCAGCACCCGGTGAAGGTCTGGCAAGAAAGCGTGCATTACCAAGTCAACGATCGTTGAAAAAGTAGCGATAACAATGATATAGCACGGAATCCGTACCTTCGAAGGAATGACATTTTTTAGCAGGCTAATCAACACACTCGAGCAAATCAATACAAAGGTTGTCGCAAGTCCCATTCCCAACCCATTCAGGGCACTGCTGGTTACCGCCAGTACTGGACAAAGGCCGATCTGCAGGCGGAATGTGGGGTTGTCATTCCATAGTCCTTTGAAGAACTCTTTCATGAGGCCGCCCATCTTACCTACTCCTTTCGTAAGCAATTGAGGCATCTTCAAAACCAGTGCGCACTGCTTGAACGACAGCTCTGCTAGATACGGTAGCACCAGTCAAAGCGTCAATGTCACGTCCCAGTGCGATGGGATCATTGAGAGTTTTACCGACAAACTGACTGCGGAAACTCTCTTCCTCAATCCGTGAACCGAGACCTGGGGTCTCTGCGTGGCTGACGATTGATATTCCTAGAATCTTACCACTAGCGCCATCTACACCAACCAGAACCCGTACAGCACCACCATATCCAGGCCCCTCTCCAACGAAGGCATAGCCCACGGGACGATCGTTGTCGTCAAAGCCAATAAACATTTCTGTAGTGGCCTGTTCTACCTCACGGGCCTGGTCAGGATCTTCTTCAACCAGGGTGCTTGGGCTGCTGCTGAGGATTTCAACTCTAGTGGCGGTAGGCAGCACTTCCTGAATCGATGCCATCATCGCCTGGAGTTGGTTTTCAGAGATGATTGCACCGGTCCAATCATTAACCCAGGCCAACAGACCGCCAGACACCATGGCGATCACTGTCAGCACCACTATCATGCGTACAGATTCATTCAACTCTTATGCACCCCCTGACCATAGATGCGCGGGCGAGTCCACCGGTTAATGAGCGGTGTGACTGCGTTCATAATAAGAATTGCATAGGTAACACCTTCAGGCAAACTGCCCCATGTTCTGATCAACATGATCAAAAAGCCTACGCCAATACCAAATATCCATCTTCCCTTGGGTGTATATGGCGAGGTAACCATATCTGTTGCCATAAACACTGCCGCAAACAGAAGGCTGCCAGAAAACAGTTCGAACACTGGGTTGGCTCCTGTCAGGAAACTCATCACCGCTGCAGAACCTAGAACTCCCAAGGTAATGCGGTAATCAATAATTCCCTTATAGAACAGATAGATGCCACCAAGAAGAATGGCCAAGACAGAGGTTTCACCTAACGAACCTGGCACAGATCCGAAGAAAAGATCTGGCAAGCTGCTGCGCGCAGCGCCAACAACCAGAGGAGTAGCCCGCGTAACTGTGTCGAAGGGGCCAGTCCAGGTGGTCATGGGTTGGGCAAACGAAGCAACCAAGAATGCTCGCCCTACGAGTGCCGGGTTAAAGATGTTGTGACCCAGGCCGCCAAAGACCTGTTTGCCAATGGCGATAGCTACCACTGAACCGACGATAATCATCCAGCTGGGAAGCGTTGGCGGAACACTTAGAGCCAGCAAAACACCTGTCACCAACGCACTGCCGTCGCTAATGGTGATCTGACGCCCGCGTACTTTTTGGAAGATCGCTTCGGTGGCAACTGCAGCCGCACCTCCCAGGAGGATCAGCCGCAGGGCATTGAACCCAAAGAAGTACAGCGAAGCTGCAGCTACTGGAATGAGAGATATCAAGACTGCGAACATGATGTTCGGGGTTGTGTCTTTGTCCCGCACATGCGGACTTGGTGTAACAATTAATCGTAAGTTTTCCATGACCCACCCTCCCTTAGCTCGATTTCTTGCGGCTTGCTGCCACAATCTGGTTCTTTGCAACGCGAATGTACTGCAGTAAAGGCCGCTTCGATGGGCAGATGTAGGTACAGCAGCCACACTCAATGCAGTCCATTGCACCATACGCCTTCGCTTCATCCCACATCTCATTCATACCGAAGGCCTCTAGCCTAAGCGGAAGCAAATAGACCGGGCATACGTCGACGCAGCGGGCGCACTTAATACAGGGCATTACATTAGGCTCGTGACTCTCAGCCTTTGAAAGCGCCAGAATACCATTAGAAGTCTTAACAATTGGGGCCTCAAGACCAACCTGAGCCATGCCCATCATCGGGCCGCCCACGATGACCTTACCTGGCTCTTCTGTAAAGCCTCCTGCTGCCTCTACAATGTTCTGCAAAGGTGTGCCTATGGGAACCAAGAAGTTACGGGGCTCGTTTATAACAGGCCCTGTGACGGTTACAATCCGCTCAACCAACGGTTTACCATCTCGGACAGCCTGAGCGACAGCCACAGCGGTGGCAACGTTCTGGACGACTACGCCTGCCTGGAAAGGCAGTCCGTTGGAAGGGACTTCTCGACCAGTAATCGCTTTAATCAGCTGTTTTTCTCCACCCTGTGGATACTTTGTGTCGAGGAGTGCAATCTCAATCGCGCCAGAAAACTTCTGAAGCTCTGCAACAGCGTCCATCTTGTTATCTTCGATACCGATAATAATCTTCTTAGCTCCGCAGACCTTTGCCATCAGCTTGGCGCCTAAGATCACGTCCTCGGCGTATTCCAACATTAAGCGATGATCCGCGGTTAGGTATGGCTCACACTCCGCACCGTTTAGAATCAGATAATCAATAGTGGCGTCCTTCGGCGGAGTTAGCTTGGCCGCTGTTGGAAAACCGGCTCCACCCATACCGACAATGCCAGCTGCCCGGATCTTGCTCAAGATTACCTCACGGTCAAGCTGGACCGGATCAGGATGGGTATCCAATTCGACCCACTCATTCTGGCCATCGTTCTCAATGATAACAGAAAGCACTGACCGGCCATTGATGTGTGGCCGATCAGTGACTGCCACAACGGTTCCGGATATGGGAGCATGTACCGGAGCACTGATAGGCTGGGGAGCCTCTCCTATAACTTGTCCGGCTAGGACCTTGTCTCCCTTCTTTACAGTCGGGACAGCGGGAGCTCCAATATGCTGCAGCATAGGAACAACAACTGTCTCGGGTGCTGACAAAACCTCAATGGGACTTGCAGCGGTTAGTTCTTTTGCGTAATTCGGATGGATTCCTCCGAAAAACGTTTTAACTGACATGAATCCTTTCACCTCACACCCAAGATGTCTTTAGGCACACCAAATAGTAATTCGGTACAATATCAAATTATCCTTCCCCAAAGCCTAACTGCCGCCACGCCTCATACACAACGATTGCAACAGTGTTGGCTAGGTTTAGTGAACGCACATTTTTCTGGGGGATGGTTATGATACTCTGCTGCCATTGCTTCAGAAGGCCTTCTGGCAGGCCGCTGGTCTCACTACCAAAGACGAAATAGTCATCGGGCCCATAGGTCGGTTCAGTGTAAATCTGGTCACCTCCCGTTTCAACTAAGTAGATGGCCCCCTTGCCGTCGATGGCAGTCATGAAGTCGTCCCAAGAATCATGCACCTTGAGATCTACGTATTCCCAATAATCCAGGCCCGCTCTGCGCAGATGCTTATCATGCAAAAAGAAACCAAGAGGGCGAATCAGATGTAAGGCCGCGCCGGTAGCTGCACACAGACGCGCAACATTGCCAGCATTAGCGGCAATTTCCGGTTCAAATAGGACTACGTTCATGGCTACACCTCTTATCCAGCAAAACACGCGAGAAACGAAGGCTGTATCCTTCGTTTCTCCAGAAAAGATCATATCTAAAAATGATACCGTATAAATCCCTGCAATTGATTTCCGTTCCAACCTGCTCCGATGGACATGGGTTCGTTCGGTACATCAACAAGCCCATAAGCACTGAATCCTGCTTCGCCGTAGGACAAATCGAGCTTAAGAGTTTCGCTTGGCTCTAGATACGACAGACCAACTCCGAAATTGGTACCGAGGTGAGCAGACAGGCGCCATGTGCCACCCCGTCGCAACTGCAAAAAGGGCTGAATGGTGTAATCTAGTCCACCTTCGTCGTTAACATACAGATGTGCTGAACCGCTCAGGCCATGGCCGTATTCACCATACATCCGGTTATACTCCCCATAGGCACCAACATGGGGATCTACATTATCTAGGAACGTCGATAGAATTGGCCGCTGAGTGTTTGCAACAAACACCTCTAAGGTGTACCCGACATTGCCTACGCTCACTTGCTTATGCCCACCTATCCAGCTTGAAAACGATTCAACATCGACAATGTCGTGAGACAAAAACCCTACGATGCCAGTTTTTTCGTACCCAAAGAACCCAATGGTCTTGACTGTCTCTTGGGTCAAACCCAGCCCTGCCTGCCACCCACTGGCGCCGTATCCAAAGAGCAGTTCACCCTTAAGCTCCGCCGCGCAGGCAACTGCGCCAAACTGGGTCAAACATATAAGTAAGATTATGAGCTTGAGCAAACCGCGCCAAGACATCTCAAAAAGCTCCCCCTACAATCGCATTTCTTTCACCGCAGGCAATTTTGCAATGGTTTCTGCAGACAAACCTTGGTCAGTAATGACATTCTCGAAGGTAAGAGTCCGAATTAGGACATCACCCTCGTACTCACGTATCGCATGAGGAATAAAGGTATCGTTTCTTACCTCAACAACCTGCACCTGTTCATCAAAGCCCGAAACTTTGAGTTCATAGGTTGTAATTCCATCTTCCTCAGATACACTGCTGACTTCTACCTGATAGCGAGTAAAATCAAACAAATCTTCGAGGTCGAGATCAGATAGGTTGAGTGCACCTGCTGCCTGATTCCCTAAATCTTCAATCTTCTGGATCATGATATGGTTGTTTACAGGCGTGTACATTCGGACTTCCATAGCTGCACGATCCGCAACATAGACCTGGCCCCTTAAGGCGCTGGGAGAGTTAAACTCCATGCGAACCATTTTATGCACTAAACTAGCTATGAACCGGAGTGTAACGACCTCCTGACGTTCGCCGCGCACCTCAGTAAACTTCACATCTGCTTCGATATCAGTGAGGCCGGCAATCGCCTCATTGATCCGGAGAACGACTTCAGCAGCCGACTCGTCCATCTGTACCTGATCAAGAACTGACTCGACGCTGAGATGAGAAACCTCTTCTTCAAGTTCCTGACTAAGCTGCAGTTCTGGCAGCTTGATCGTAATGTTTGCTGGTGATGCTTCTTCCCCTGCCAACACAGGAGCTGACAAACCTTGAAGAGTTATGCATAGAATTAGTGCGGTAAAAAGAATGTGTAAAGACTTCAACTTTCCGTTTGCCATGATTAACTGCTCCCCTTGCCATTAGTTAAATACGTATAAACACCCTTGCACTCGTACAGAGCACAGTATAGAATAGTCCCTAGAAATGTCAATAATTAGGAGGGACGCCAGATGCCGAGATATGATTATCGGTGTGAGAAATGTGGCCAGTTTGAACTAGAGCAAAGCATAAAGGACGACCCTATATCTGTCTGTCCTACATGTGGAAGTACAGTACAGCGATTGATCAGCAAGAACGTTGGCATCATCTTTAAGGGATCTGGATTCTACATTAACGACAGCCGCAAAGCGGATACACCGTCTTGCCAAAACGGTGAGTGCAGCAAAGACTGCGCCTCATAAACATGAACATGGGCCCTGCAGAAGCAGGGCTTTTTTAGTACCATTTTTCAGGATCGATAACGTTGCGGTGCGGTCTACCCACCCTAATAAAGCTCTGCCAATTGTCCAAGAAAATCTCCAGCGCACGATCCGCATGGTACGGCGTATAGCCACTGTTGTGCGGCGAAAGGATGAGATTAGGCAGATCCCAAAGCCTGCTGTCAGCAGGCAGCGGTTCTTCTGGCAGAACGTCCAAACCAGCTCCTGCAATAACGCCTTGAGATAGGGCTTCGTAAAGATCTTCTTCTGGGATAAGAGACCCGCGCCCAACATTGATGACTACCGCATGCTTCGGCATCTTCGCTAACCTTGCACGATTCAAGAAACCAACGGTCTTATTGGTGTGGGGCAGCGCACAGACGACATAGTCCAGCTTATCGAGATGATTGTCAACCTCGTCCAACCGATATACCGCTTCAACGTATTGCTCATCTCCCCTGGGCTGCGTCCGAAAACCGATGATCCTACAGCCAAAAGCAGCCAACCGCTGCGCCACATGCTGCCCGATATCCCCAAAACCTAGAATTCCGACAACTGAATCGGTAAGCTCACGGAATGGGTAGGGCTCATCCCAACGCCACTGGCGCTTATGCTGGTAATCGCGAGCAATGTGCAGCCCCCGGTTGAAGGCAAGCATCATTCCAATCACATGCTCAGCGATATTAGGCCCAAAAATACCGCTGCCGTTAGTGAGGAACATGTCGGGATTACCCCAGGGTACCGCCAGGACTTTTTCAACGCCGGCGAACGGTATCTGCATCCATCGGCAGCGAACCGCCCGGATGAGGAGTTCTGGCTTGATATACCCAAAGATCACCTCTGCATGTTCCACAAGTTCAGGCAGTTCATCTTTGTCTGCCGGTCGGAGAAGCACCGCACCTGTTTCTTGCTGAATCGTCTCTACATGAGCCTCATTCAGCTGCGGCCATGCAAGCAACAGCTTCATAAACAGCCTCCAATGACGAATTAGGGAATAGTCAGCTGGGGTCTTGTCAGTCGAATTGTGTTCCCGTCTCGCTCAACAGTGGGAGAAAAAAAGGAGCGCCGTTCTACCACTCGTGGGACAGGATTTACAATCACAACAGGCTCTTGACTGGGCCCATGTATTTCGAACCAATCTCGCCCGTCGAAAAAGTACAGTTCATCTCCGTCATCGCTCCAAACAAGATCTGTGATGGTCGCCCCAAGAGCAAGAGGTACATCCACTCGATCTGGGACGTAGCCCACGATGAGCTTGATGTTTCCCCCATCATTCAACACGTAGGCCAAACGTTTGCCTGAGGGATCCCACCTCAGGGTAGACGCCCGTGCACCCTGAAACTGCCGCCAATCATGGGCAATTCGGCCATAACGGTCCAACAGCAGGATGCTCTGCCTCCCCATATCCTCCACAACTACTGCCAAATACCGTCCGTCAGGGGACCATTCTGCCTCCAGAACATTCTTGTCAGGAAGCCAGTTCAATTCCTGATTGAGCTGCTTATCATAAACTTTCAGTAAACTCCCATTAGCACCAGAGACTAATTCTACTACGAATCTACCCATAAAATCCATTCGAGGATTCGGATCGGAATTCCTGCCGTTCCCAGCTACTTTCATCGGCAGGTTTTCCGTATTTTTCACTGGTTTACTCCAAAATTGACCTACCCTCCCAGCCATACGGCTGCGGCGCTCGGCACTGGCTGGATGAGTGCTGAAAATGCTGACAGAATGATCATCAGATTCAATGGATATTAGATAGTCCATTAACATTACGGCACCGGCTGGATCAAATCCTGCTGCGTACGCCAATTCTTGTCCCAAGAGATCTGCTTCGAACTCAGCATCACGCCCCCACCCTAGGCGGATGAGCTGAAGCACTGTGGCACTGGCCATTCGTACCACTTCAGAACTAGCCACATCAAGCCAGAACATCCCCATTTCCACCAAGACGGTCAAGCCAAGGTGCCTAAGCACTGTGTTAATTCCGTGCTTTAGTTCAACATGAGCGAGCTCATGACCAAGCACTGCTGCCAGCCGGTGCGAATCACCCTGCAGTTCCCGCAGAAGGCCGCGTGTGATAAATATAAATCCTCCCGGAAGCGCAAACGCATTCGCTTCCATCGAGTTGAGTACGGTCAACGAATAAGTAAGAACATCTTTGCGGGCGGTAACCTGAACAAGCCGTTCGAATACCGCATCCACCCACTGCTTCTCCCACACAGGCAGATGGTACTCACCACCATACGCCTTGACCAAATCAGCTACTGCCCCAGCACCAACACTGCGCTCGAACTGATCCATTATGCTTCCGTTAGCGTGTGCGGAAAAGCTGGCAAGAACGATCAAGAGGACTAATATAGGTAAGCTCTTTCTCAGATCAACCACCGCCATTCTGCCAGGATCGTATCAAGTACGGCACGAGTGCTGTCAAAAGCCGAAACACTATCACTGATCGTGATGCTGACGGCTCGTCCGTCACCGATAAGCGCAAGCAATCGTGCTTCTCTCTGCTTCTCACCGTTTCCAGCCTGATAGGTGTATGTTAGGCTGACCGCAGGTAGCCCCTCTAATTTGAACTCATCTGGGCCCTCTTCAACCGTGAAATCTGTCAATCCCCCCGGCCCTGCCAACAGCGATACGATATATTCAGCATATTCTAGGGGGCTATCGTACGACACCGGTTCCAATACCTCGAAGTAGGCCAAATTGGAGGTACCCGGCCCATAAAACACACTCAACGAACGACTACTCTGCTGCGTCTGGTAAACCCATTCTTCCGGGATGACTGTCTGGAACAAGCCATTAGGATCGCTAAACACAAACTCTCTGGCCCCAACTGGGGGAGCTAAAACTAAAGCCAAGGCCAGCAGCAAAATGCAAACTCTCAGCATCTCTGCACCTCCTAGCCTCAGCAAGAATCCCGCACCACTAAGCGAGCTGGCAAGTTGCGCTGTTCTGGTGGAGCATCACTCCTGCTGATCTGATTGACCAACAGTTCAGCCGCCGCTTGACCGAGCTCATAGATGGGAACATGGACAGTGGTAAGAGGCGGATCGATACAAGCACCCAAAATGGTATCGTTAAAGCCTATCACACCAATATCACGGCCAATCACAAAGCCTTCCTTCTGCAGAGCCTGGATAGCGCCCACAGCCAGCAGATCATCAACGCAGAAAAGGCCCGTAAAACGCCGCCCCTTCTTTAAGAGCCGGGTGGTGGCATCAAAACCGCCATCTAACGAAAAATCAGAATACTCGATCAAATCTTTTTCAACAGGAAGACGGTGCGACTTCAGCACCTCAATATATCCCTGAACCCTGTCGTGGCTCACAATGAACTTCGGATCTCCTGCCAAGCAGGCAATCTCCTGATACCCTCTTGAAAGTAAGAACTCTACCGCCTCCCGAGCTGCCGCCACATTGTCATTGTTCACCCAGTTAATCTGCTCCGGCCCATCGTATCTGCCGATAAGGACAAACGGGAACTGCTCCTTGGCCAAGCAGGGTATAAGTTGGTCGTCTCGATGGGATGCTAAGAGCACCACACCGTCGACTTGTCGTTGACGGAGCATATCAAGGCATTCTTTCTCTTCCTGCTGTGGGCAGCTGCTGGTGGAGAGGACCAAGTTCAGATGGTGCTGGTTCGCTACCGAGGAGATCCCGCGAATCACATCAGGAAAGAAGGGGTTGGCAAACGTCTGCTCATTCGTCCGGGAGCGGATAACCCCCAGCGAGTTACTGGTCTTATTGACAAGACTACGGGCTATAGCATTGGGGTAATAGCCCAGCTCCCTCATGACAGCACGCACCCTATCCTTTGTCTCCTGACTGATATGCGGGTGATCCGCAATGACGCGGCTGACTGTCGAAGGAGAAACTTGCGCCTTTCTTGCCACATCGATAATCGTAACTGACATAACCTGCACCCCAACGTCGGCAGCCTGCACACAGCCTGCCGTTTGTTAATTAGCATTACAACACTAACAGATGTTTTCCTACTGTGACAGCATATCTTTCCGGGAGGGAGTAAGGTGCCTGGCCCAATCACAACTGGCCTCCTAGCACTGGGGGGCGGATTCGCTGCCGGCCGCTTTCTGGCCTCGCAGATCGCCAAAGCGGCAATCCACATAATCATGACCGATCCTTACAAACAGAATTTGGCCGAATTCTACAGTGCGGCCAAACGCACCGGGATCCAAGAAATCATCGAAACCAACTTACGAGCCGAAGAAGGAAAAATGATTCTACGCCCCTTGGGCAGCCCTCGCAAGTTCGTCAACATGAACAGCATTATGTTCAAGACCGCGCACCTCAGCAGGCAGCCCACACCCATTGAGATACCCATCGAGACGCGTACCATTATCGGCAAGTTTGCTGCCAAACCCCTTATAGTTGAGACCCCACTATTGGTATCTGGGATGGCATATGGACTAGCTCTGTCAGAGCAGTTTAAGTACGCGTTAGCCTTAGGCAGTGCAAAAGCCGGTACAGCAACTAACACCGGTAATGGCCCATTCTTGCCTAGAGAAAGGCATCTTGCCAAGAAACTTATAATCCAATATCCGAGGGCATCTTGGAACAAGTCACCTGACATTCTCAAGCAAGCCGATGCCATTGAGATTCAATACGGTCAAGGAGCATCTGCCAGCACAGGCCACCATGCTGTCCCCACGGACCTCGGAAAGGACGTGCGCAAGCGGCTGGACATCCACCCGGGAGAGTCGGGCATAATCTATTCGCGCATGCCCGCTATCAGCCATCCCAAGGACTTGAAGATCGTCGTCGATTATCTGCGCGACCTTACGGGAGGCGTACCTATCGGTGTGAAGTTCGCCTTTTCAGACTATATTGAGGATGACATTGACATCTGCCTCGAGGCGGGTGTTGACTATCTAGCCCTCGAAGGAGCAGAAGCCGCTACAATCGGTGCCCCGCCTATCTTGGAAGACGACTTCGGGCTGCCGACCTTGATCGGCCTCTGCCGGGCAGTTGACCACCTCAAGCGGAAAGATCCTACCGGCCGGGTTAGCTTGATCGCTGGTGGAGGGTTTTCCAATCCAGGCCACTACCTCAAGGCCATCGCTCTCGGTGCTGATGCGGTTTATCTAGGTACCATGGCCCTTTTTGCTGCAGCCCATACGCAGGTACTTAAAGCCGTTCCGTTCGAGCCACCGACTCAGGTCGCTTTGTACCGTGGAACAGCAGCCAATAGATATAACTATAAGAAGGGCGCCGAATCACTCTATAAATACCTCAAATCATGTACAGCTGAAATGCAGGAAGGTGTCCGGGCCTTAGGTAAGCGTGCCGTCTCAGAAGTAAGCCGTGAAGACCTGGTTGCCCTAGACGAACATACCAGCCGCATCACCGGACTGCCACTAGCCTATGGCAAAGGAAGAACGCGTGCTCTTGCCGCACCGGGTTCAAAATAAAACAGTTTCTTCTCGATGCCTTGGCCAAAATCAAACTCTTCCACATAAATACGGCGTCCGATTTCTCTCGGTGGCAGATCTGCCAGTTCAGGCAGCAGCTGTCCGACGATACCACTCCGAATTACAGCATTCTCGCGGCTTCTCGTCTGAACCCCGCCCAGCCAAGTCGGAGTCGGGCTTTTTGGCTCATTGACACGGAAGTCCCAACGGAGATACTCTTCCAATGCCGGATATTCACGACTGTAGAACTCTTTGAGGACGCGATACAAACCATGGAGTGAATGGTTGACCCAGTGATATCCGCTGTCTTTCCAACGATAGGCAAAATCATCAAAGAACTTGAATGGCGACTGAAACTGCTCTGCTAAGTACTCGATGGAACACTCAAAACGCCCCGAGTTGACGTACCGTTCTACTAAGTCCTCAATGACATGTAGATGTGCCAGTTCCTCATAAGATATATCATTCGTCTGCAGCACCTCATAAGGCGCCCGCCCTGAGAAAACACATCCAAATTCGTCCGCCTCTTGCCGCAGCCGTGAACCGCGCAAGAGCTTTAGAAAGCCAAGGTGGATGCGGTAAGGCTTAAGGCGGTATACATAATCAAAAGATTCGCCAAATCTATCGAAGCCTTCGTGTGGCAGACCGGCAATGAGATCTAGGAGAACCCGCACATGAGTCTCTTCGATCAAGAAGCGGACAGCCTCGGCTAGCTTGTCTAAGTTCTGCTTGCGGCTGACTGCCCGCAGTGTGTCAGGGTTGGTGGACTGCACACCAATCTCAAACTGCAGTCTCCCCGGAGGCGCCTTACGCAAGAGTTCCAGAAGTCTTGGTGTTAGTATATCACCACTCACCTCTAGTTGAAAACGAGTTCTCGTATCGAGCCCAATCATGAACTCGATCAGCTCATAGGCCCGCTCTGGATCATAGTTGAACGTCCGATCTACAAATCGGATTTGTTCGCAGTTTGCCTCCGCCAACCGCCGAAGCTCTTGTTTGCAGCGATCCATTGGAAACTCGCGCACTGGGCCCATGACAGAGGAAAGGCAGTAAGCGCAGCGGAACGGGCAGCCTCGGGTGGTTTCATAGTAGACGATACGGTGCTCGAGCCCTTCTAGCGAACCAGAATAGACAGCCGGGAGGGTCGCTAAGTCTACACCCTGCATTGGGTTCTGCATGATTTTTCCGTCCCACCGGTATGCCAAGCCCGGAATCGCTGCGAGATCTTCAGAGCTAAGCTTGCCGTTTGTGTTTTCCCACGCGGTTAAGAAGCGGACCCAAGCCTCCTCTCCTTCCCCTGCCACGATATAATCTATATCCGGGTAATTCGTCAACCAATGATCAATGTCAAATGAGACTTCAGGGCCACCCAAGATGATGGTCAAAGCAGGACATACGCGGCGTAAATCAGATATTATCTGGAGCACTTCGTTGATGTTCCAAATATAACACGACAGGCCGAGGACGTCTGGCTTCTTGGCATAGATATCTGCGGCAATCTGAGCAAGATCTTGATTGATGTTGTATTCTACAGTGTCAATATTAAAGGAGCTAGCTGCCTGAGACAAATACCTCAGTGCCAGGCTTGTGTGAGTGAACTTGGCATTAAGCGCTGCCAAAACGACTTTCATTCAACCTCATCCTACTTCCTATTTCATGCACGAACCACCAATGAATTCCCGCAGAATTGAGTTGCAGGGAATGACCTCAGACGGAGTCACCGCCCTAAAGTGCTGGAGGAATGTGAGCAGACGCTGCGCTTCTCCATATTGTTCCTGGTCTGGAGCAATTTCTTGGAGCAGCGGTTCGACGACGCTCTTCAGAACAAACAGCTCATAGAGCAGAGATGAGTTGAACATCACATCAGCACTTTCCTGAAATGGAAAAATATGACGTTCTTCGCCCCGGCGTACCGAAGGCCACAGCTGTATAGTCGCCGCAGCAGAGTGGGAACGGAACTGATTATCCCGCACAATACGCCGCAGCATCCGCGCATCGGTGGTCGAAATGCGAGTATGATTGTCAATGTTTAGGTTTGTGAGAGACGAAATATAGATCTTGAACTTGCGCCCTTGCGGTATAGCTGCAGTCAGCTTGTCGTTCAAACCGTGAATTCCTTCGATGATAATAGGATGATTCGCATTGATGCGCAGCGTACGCCCGGTCCACTTCCGTCTTCCTTCCATGAAGTCGAAGGTCGGCAGTTCTACCTCTTCGCCCTGAATCAGCTTAGTTAAGTGAGTGTTGAACAGTTCTAAATCTATGGCTTCAAGAGCTTCGAAATCCGGCTTACCCTCGCTATCGAGCGGCGTCTTATCACGATCAACGAAGTAGTCATCTAGACCAATAGTGATGGGCCATAGGCCGTTAACGCGCAGCTGAATGAGCAACCGCTCGGCAAACGTCGTCTTACCTGAACTGGATGGGCCAGCAATCAGAATAATACGCAGGCGCTCTTTGTCGCGCGTAATCAGATCGGCAATCTGCACAATCTGCTTCTCGTGCAGCGCTTCACAGACACGGACCAGATCGTTGAACTTCCCCTCATCAATGGTCTTGTTCAAAGCTGCGACATCAGGAATTCTAAGATTCGCCTGCCATTGCTCTGCTTCAAAAAAGATATTAAACAGTTTCCCCTGCTCCACATAGGGTGGTATAACTTTGGGATTAGACCGCCGAGGATATTCCAGAATAAACCCGGGCAGATAATAGCGAAGTTTGAAATACTTCAGGCTGCTGGTTCGCGGCACCAAGACAGCCGTCAGCCAATCATAGTAATCACCAAGGCGGTACACCGGCAGCACTGCATCATCGGGTTGGTTCTCCAACAGACGAAGTTTATCTCTCAGGCCCTGCTTCTCATAGAGAAGCCGCAGTTCGTTTACAGGCAGATGCAGCAGTTCGAAAGGCAGGTCTTCGTCAATCAACTCCCTCATCCGCTGGTCAACCGCTTGAATGTCTTTCTCAATGACCGGCCGCCGCCACTCAATCTCGCCGTAGATCCCGTTACTCAGAGAATTCTTTATGTGAACGGTGGCGCCAGGCAAGGTCTCGTGGGCAGCCTTCACAAACAGAAAAACAAGCCCTGCCCGATATGCACGCATCCCTTCAGTCGTGGTTGTGTCAAGGAAATGGACTGTGCAGTCTTCGTTGAGCTCGGTATGAAACCCCAAGACTTCGTTGTTGATTCGAGCTACGACCGTGTCTTCTGAAAGACCTAATCGTTCCGCCACAAGAGCAAGAGTTGCCCCGCGCGGCACTTCCACAATCTGGTCGTTCCACTGCACTCTGATCAATTCGATCACCCCAGCTTTCAGTTATGTTCTAGTAAATGCCTGCCGACTAATCGGCAGCGTGCCCACGTCTAGGACGGTACAGTGCACGAAAGGCACTGCTGGTTACGGTTATTCCCCCTGCGATGGCTCCAGCGGCAAAGAGCATAACAGCTAGCTGCTCAAACCCGCCAGGATAATCGTTCTGCAGAAAGCTGAGCATAGTTGTATACGCCATTCCTCCCGGAACGAGAGGAATCACACCGGGGATAAGAAAGACTATCACGGGCTCTCTAGCCATACGGGCGGTAATCTCAGACAAGAGCGCCACCAAGGTAGCCGCTAGAAAATAGGCAGCCACCTGTCCCAAATACCCTGTCAAGGCAAAGACGAACAATCCAGCTGCCCCGATGAGTCCGCAGCGCAAGACCTGCTTCTGCGGCACCCGATAAATAAAGGCAAACGAAGCGGCGGTGACAAATCCGGTCAGCAAACTCTTTAGAAGCACTATCATACCCCCACACTGAGAACGACTGCCACACCAGCCGCCACTCCGACGGCAATTGCGAGTGCATCTGCACCCCGGGACACTCCAGAGACGAGTTCACCACTGAGCATATCCCTGAGAGAAGTCGTCATCAGAACTCCAGGAACCAAAACCATCACAGCACCCAAGATGATCTTATTCATATCAGCTGCGGAGAACTGGCAAAAAAGGCGGGCGCACAAGGCTACGATTGTCCCACCTACGGCTGACGAGGCAATCCGAGGTATGGGATACTGACTCAGCCATGCACCAATTAGTGCCACGAGCATCCCGATTATGCCTGCAAAAAGCGCATCAAGCATCGAACCATCAAAGATGAGCGCAAACCCGGCACACCCAGGCCCGCTGGCGAGAATCGCAGGCCAAAAATAAACTGCCTCAGGTTTGGTTAGTTCCAAGAGAGCCTCCTTGACTTCGTCAGTGGAAATCTCACCACTCGCATAGGCTCGCGACAGAGAATTGACGGCCGCAATTTTGGCAATATTATTTTTCACCGCGCGAATACGCCGCACACGAGTGTAGACACGGCCATCAGGCGCATAAAAAGACACGAACAGCCCCGTTGGGGTGGCAAAGCCCTCCGCGCTCAAAAAGCCTGCAGCCTTGCCCATCCGTGCTATCGTTTCCTCTACGCGCTGGATTTCGGCGCCATTGGTTAATAAAACTTCACCCGCCAAGAGAACAATTTCAACTAAATCTTCCATATTATATGCCACCCCTTCCCATATTCGAGGCGTATATGCCAAACCCTTTAGCAGGAATGTCCTGGATCGTGTGGAAACAAGCCTAGAAGGAGGCTGAAAATATGACTGTAAATCAATCTCGCTTAGTCGAAGAATTCCTAGAATTAGTCCAAGTTGACAGCGCGCCAAAAGACGAACGCTTAATGGCCGATGCTCTGTTAACCAAGCTAAAAGAACTGGGCTTTGACGCCTATGAAGATGATACTGGTAGCAAGATCGGCGGCAACGCCGGCAATGTGATCGGATTCTTAGAAGGAGATCCCGATCGGCCTGCTCTTCTGTTTTGTGCTCATATGGACCGCGTATCACCGGGATATGGCATCAAGCCCCGTGTTGAGGAAGGCACAATCCGCAGTGATGGTACAACAATTCTTGCGGCCGATGACGTAGCTGGTGTCTGTGCTATCTTTGAAGGCATCCGCGCCATTCGGGAGAAGAACATTCCCCATGGCCGCATCGAGGTACTGTTTACGGTTGCCGAAGAAGGAGGCCTCTACGGAGCGAAAAACCTAGATATCACTCCGTTTAAGGCACGAGCAGGCTTCTTCCTAGACTCCTCGGGCCCTGTAGGTACGATAATTGTCCAGGCACCTGCCCAAAAAGGTATCAAGGTGAAGATCCATGGGAAGTCGGCTCACGCTGGCGTCGCTCCTGAAGAAGGGATCAACGCAATTGTGGTCGCGGCCAATGCCATCAGCAGCATGAAGCTGGGACGGATCGACCACGAAACGACTGCCAACATCGGAGTAATTTCAGGCGGCAGTGCCACTAATATTGTACCAGATTTGGTGGAAATGAAGGGCGAAGCCCGTTCGCGCAACAGCGCCAGCCTCGAAGCACAAACGGCTCACATGGTCGAAGCCATCGAAGCTGCCTGTGCGAAGTTTGGCGCCAAAGCTGATATTGAGGTAACTGACAGCTATTCAGGTTTCCATCTCCAACCTGACGATTTTGTTGTGCAGCTCGCTCTCAAAGCCGTTAACCACATCGGGCTCGAACCAATCCAACAGGGTACGGGCGGAGGCAGTGACGCCAACATCATCAACGCGTATGGCATTCCCTCCGTGGTGTTGGGCATGGGCTATGAAAACATCCACAGTACCGCCGAATCAATCAGTATAGATCAGTTAACGAAAGCTGCGCAGCTGGTGGCAGCTGTAATCGAAGTCAACAGTTAATTGTTAATCAAAAGGGGCACGGCCGCTTGAATTCGGGGCGGCATGCCCCATTTTTATCTCAACAGACTATCACGAAGAATCCCTTCTAAAATGCGGGGGCCGGGATTTCCGATAGAGTTAGCCACATTCTTGGCAGAAGCGGCCTTCTGTACCCAAGCAGCAATGCTAATCTCATCGATATCTAGTTCAGCAATATGTTCACCAAAGAACTCGTCCATCAGCTGTTGGAACTCATTTAAGCTGGTAAGCCCAAGGTTCTTCAAGATTTCCCCGATCTTCTGCGGAGCAACTTGGTTGATGTACCGCAGATATGCCGCAAACAAGATCCCATTCGCTCTGCCGTGGGGTACATCGTGGAAATAAGTCAAAGGATACCCAAGGGCATGCACCAAGGTTGTGCCCGTCTGGGCGATCGTCATTCCTCCCAATGCCGATGCAATCAAGAGCTCAGAGCGTACAGTTGAATCAAAGACACGGCTGCGCAGTGCGGGAATACACCTGCCCCAGATGCGCATACCCTGCACTGCCAGGCCGCTGCTGACCTGATTAGCACGTACAGATAGAAAGCCTTCTATCAAGTGAGATAAAGCGTCGACAGCTGTATCAATCGTTACCGCAGGGCTAAGTGATTCTGTATAAGCGGGATCGAGCAGCGCAAACTTCGGGAACAAATCATCACCGCTGATGCTTCGTTTTGTCTGATCCCGGTCCACCGTCAGGACAGCATATTGTGTAACTTCACTTCCTGTTCCTGCCGTGGTGGGAATAGCGGCAATAGGCAGCGCAGGCTTTTCCCAACCGCGCTCATAGAGGCTGAGTGGCAGCACGTCATTGACAGCCAACACCGCGATGGCTTTGGCCGCATCAAGCGGTGACCCACCACCAATGGCCACCACGAAGTCACAGCCTTCTTCCCGCGCGATCTTTCCTCCTTGAGAAACCGTTTCTAGAGAGGGGTTATTCTCTACCTCATCGAAAACGACGTATTCAACGGGGAGACTAGCTATGACATCATCGAGGGCGCCACTCGCCTTCGCTGAATGGCGTCCCGTCACGATCAGAGCCTTCTTCCCCATGATCCAATTGGCGCGTCTATCTTTCACGCAACCTGTACCAAAGAAGACCTTGGTGGGCATAAAGAAAGAAAACATCCCCTGCATAGGTCAACCTCCCTTACACTCTAATCAGTTTCCATTGGCCGCTCTTGAAGTGCCGGTTCACCAAAAAAGCCCTGAAGAACAAATCAACAACCATGCCAATCCAGGCTCCAATGAGGCCCATATTCAAGGCTATCGCCAATAGGTATGAAGTCCCTAACCGCACGACAATGAAACCGAGCAGAGTAATCTTGACAATCGCTCTGGTATCGCCCGCTCCCCTCAGCCCCCCTGCCAACACCATAATGGTAGCAAGGGCGGGCTGGGAGATCGCTACTAAGCGCAGGCAGCCAGTAGCTAAATCGATGACACCCGGGTCATCGGAGAAAACCTTGACAATTGGGCTCGGAAAGAAAAAGAAAACAACGCCCATTATAGACATGACAATGACGGCCAAACTACGTGAAGTGTACCCCGATCTTTCTGCTTCATCGGGCCGATCTGCTCCCAAACTCTGCCCCACTAAGGTTGTGGCCGCTACTGCAAAACCAGCCCCAGGCATAAACGACAGAGATTCGGCGTTCAAAGCCACTTGATGTGCCGCATATGCTACTGTACCCAGCGAGGAAACAACCATAGTATACACTAGCTGGGCGACTCGCATAATCCCCTGTTCAAATCCCGCTGGAACACCGATGTTCATGATCCGCTTGATCATTGTCATATTCGGCCGAAAAGAATCCGTGATCCTGACTCGCAGAAGCTCATTTCTAAACAGTATGCAGAGCGCCAGCACTCCTCCTAGAGACTGTGATATCGCTGTAGCAATAGCTGCACCAGCCACACCTAGTCTGGGTAATGGGCCAAGGCCATATATCAAAAGCGCGTTGAGGATGATGTTCGTGACATTCACCAGCGCTGTAATGCGCATGGGCGTCTGGGTATCTCCGGCACCCCTCAGAACAGCGTTGATGATGATCAAAATAAAGTTAAAAATGAGAGCTGATGCCACAATCCTTACATACTGCCCACCATGATATATGACTGCCTCTTCTGACCTCCGAAACAACAGGCGCAGAATAGCTGGGCCAAGTGCAACAAGAACTGCTAGTATGGTTCCAGCTAAGACCAAGCCCATAACAAGGGACTGACGCGTTACTTCCGCCGCCTCTTCCTCATCATGGGCTCCAATAAAGCGAGCTACCAGAGCAGTGCTGCCTGTGGCAAGCGCAGCAAATACCGTGAGGCTGATATTAAAAATCTGATTTGCTAGCCCTACAGCAGCAAGGGCATAAGCACCAAGCCGTCCAACCATGGCCGTGTCAATGATACCGACCATAGAATGAAGAAGATTCTCTACTATCGCGGGTCCAGCTAAGCGAAGCACTTTCTGCCGCATCGCTGTGGAGCTGTTTTCTAGCGCAAGACTCGTGTTCATCTGTGGTTCCATCGTCGCCTTCCTCCAATCATTCCCCCATGATTCGACAGGATATGATTCTAATCCTGCACTGCTCCGAGCAGGATTTAACCAACGTTGATGCGAAAGATCACTCCATGCATTTTTGAGAAAGGGTGCTCTTCATTGTACAGCGCAAAATACCAAAGCCCCATTGGCACTCTACATCTTATTTTCCGAAATGAGAGGCTGATCAATCTTTCGTTTACGGAGGAATCCGCGTCTATATGGATGAAGTCGGTTCTTAGGGAAGCACTTCCAGATGAAAAACCCCTTCCCCAGGAACTGGCACGCGAGTTGGATGCCTATTTCCGTGGCAAACGCGTTCCACTAAAATGGGATCTGGAGCTGATTGGTACCGACTTTCAGAGACGGGTTTGGGGGGCACTCCTTGAAATCCCCTATGGAACAACAGCCACATACAAAGATATTGGCGAAAAATGCAGGTGCAGGGGCTACCGTGCTGTCGGGAACGCAATTGGCGCAAATCCCATCGCAATTATCGTACCCTGCCATCGCGTGGTCGGTGCATCTGGATTGGGAGGCTTTAGTGGTGGGCTTAATGTGAAGAGATTCTTACTCGAACTAGAGGGGGCCCTCTCTCCCCCAATGCATCATGCATAGGATACAGCAATCTTAAAGGAGGTTTTTTCGATTTCTAAATTGGTCTTTGGATTCGACATCGATGGTGTTCTTACCGATGATGACAATGGTCAGAGCAACCTCTGGTTGGAGCGGGCCAGCGCCTTCTTCAATCGGCCCATCCTAAAACATTCCTTTTACATTGATGAGGCACTTGGAATTGCTAAAGAAGAACTAGAACCGTTCTTGGTGCGAGAAACCGCGATGATCATGGAGATTGTGAGCCCCAGACAAGGATGTGTAGAGGTCTTAACACGGCTGATGGACCGTGGGCACGAAGTCCAGTTGATCACAGCTCGCAGTGAGCCTTATCGGGAAGTCACCGAAGATTGGCTGCGCCGCCACAAGATTCCGTACACTGATCTGCATATGAGCCCAAGTGAAGACCAGTCTTATTCTAAGGGTCAAAAATGTGAGCAGCTCGGGGTACAGCTGTTTGTGGACGATCACTTCAAGAACTGTACTGATGTGGCTGGCAGAGGAATACGGACTCTCCTGTATCACACATCGCACAACCGGGAACAATCCTGCCCACCACAGATCATCCGGGTTTACAACTGGTTGGAAATAGCGCAGCATATAGCCGCGCTAACCGCCTGAAATCTCCGTTAGATCAAGACCTAGTTCGGGAGCACACAACTCGAGATAATTGCAGCGAAGGCATTGCTGCCGATAAGGTGTTAGGGGAAACGCTTCCCTCGGCTTAGCCCGATTAAGTTCGGCATCATCAAGATAACTGCGCATTTCTATCATCCCACTTACGGCCTTTGCTTTGACTTCTGCTAGCATCTCATCGCTGAGAGTCAGCTCGACTCCTGTTCCGGCCTCTAGATACTCCAATCGTATGGTAATCTGATCAGCGGGAACATCGAATTTTTCCTGAGCATAGTAACCATATAATGCTACCTGCTCCAGGTTTTGCTCGTCTTGACGGCCTGTCTTCCAATCCACAATCAGGAGTCCCCCATCAGTACGCCGGTAGATCAGATCAGGTACTGCATAGACAGGCGTCCCTTCCAGCTCAAAGGTGTCAAACTGCTCACAGGAAAGTACTTCCCCTCCGCCTTCGCCGATTTCTCTCAGAATTGGAGAGCTAGCCAAGTTATGAGCGCACAGTGTGATGCGCTCGTTTATTTTTTCTACCAACTCATCGCTGGGCCCATAACCATAATAAAACTCATGCAGCATGGGAACCCGATTCGGGTGCTGCACGAACAATGCCCGATTGCTCTGCGATGAGCGCCACACACTGCGCAGTTGTTGGCGGATGCGCTCCTCAATCTCAGCAGCACCTACCAGAGGCCTACCCATTGCCAGCCGTTCTACAGCCAGTTGAGCCGCTTGATGAACTGCATCGCCTAGTACAGTGTACAGGTTAACCAACTTCTTCAGCCGATAAGCAAGAGCTGCTTCTGGTGGTGCATTTATCTCCCAACCGCTATGGGAACCGTAATACTGATAGTAATACATCCTCCGGCAGTCCTCAAAGGTCTGCTGCCGTGAGAAAGACCATGACCACCGCGGATACTCCCGCCGTACATAAGCCATTATGTCATCCTTTCTTGTTCTTCCTTATAAACCAGCTTGGCAAGAGTACTCGCCGCTCGCACAAGATCATGACTGCTCGGCTTCTGGAATACCCTAAGCTCAAACTCGGGAATTACAGCCAGAATATGATCGAAGATATCAGCTTGGATGCTTTCATAGTTCACCCAAGCCACATCATTTGTAAAACAGTAGATTTCCATGGGAAGCCCTTCTGGCGTCGGCTGCAGCTGGCGCACCATGATAACCATCTCCTGGTGTACTTTAGGATGGCTGCGCAGATAAGCAGTCAGATAAGCCCGGAAAGTACCCAGATTTGTCATATGGCGCCCGTTTGCCAAAGACGATGTATCAATGTTGTGCTTACGGTTAAACTCCTCGATCTCCCTTGTACGTTGTTCTAAATAGGGCTGCAGCAGCTGGATTTTCCAAAGCCGTTCGAGCATCTTCTCGTCCATAAACTTGACGCTCGTTTGATCGATCATAATCGAACGCTTGATACGCCGCCCACCTGACTCAAACATGAAACGCCAGTTCTTGAACGAATCTCCGACCAGCTTGTGTGTGGGGATGGTGCTCATGGACTTGTCCCAGTTGCGGACCTTTACGGTGTGCAGCGCTACTTCTTCAACAAAACCATCGGCTCCGTAAGTGGGCATCTCAATCCAATCCCCCACACGAATCTGATCATTCATGGTGAGTTGGATGCCTGCCACAAAACCGAGGATGGTGTCCTGAAAGACTAGAATAAGAACTGCACTAAGAGCTCCCAAACCGCCTAAGATAGCCCAGGGAGGCTGGCCAACCAAGATTGAGATTCCTAAGACAGCAGCAAAGACAATAACAGCGATTTGAACAACCTGTACGTATCCTTTAATCGAAACCCGCTGAGCAATGGGAAAGGTATTGTACACTGCCACGACAACATTCAACAGCCGGTGGAATGTGATCACCGCTATGACCAAGGTCCACAAACGCAATAGGAGTGCTGCGAAACTCGCTGAGACCTCAAGAAAGGGAAGACCCTGGGCCATAATGAAGACCGGTATCAGCAACGCTGCACTCTGCAGTACCCCTTCTTCAATAAGTATTTGATCCCATCTAATGCGCGTCTTGAGAAAGAACTTGTGGAGCAGCTTGATCACATAGCGGCGCACAACTTGATAGACAATGCTGCTGATTGCACCAAGAAACAAGAGAAGCAGCAGCTCCCGCACCGTCTGATTCTGCAGCCAATCCATCAATCATCAATCCTTTGCCAGCGGCTGACCGCATAGTTCTGCACCAGCAGTTTATAGAGGCCGTACAAGCAGATGCTGCCCAAGATGAACTCCACATAGACAAGTGCAGCATAACCTGATCGTACCAGCCAATACATTGCGCTGCCGAGAGCCGCACCTATGCCTACAGCAAGCGCTAAGGCAATCACCGAATTCAAATTCGACTTCACCGCTCGTACCGGATTCGTCCAATTCAGCATTGGACGAGCCAGATCGAGAATTGTCAAGAGACCCGCAAAACCGGTTGAGAGAAGCGCTCCCAAGAGAGTCCCCAAAGCTGCAGCTTCCCACGGAAAGCCTATCACAAGACTAATCAGTGCCACCGATAGAGTGGACCCGGCAATGTTGATGACCTGTGCGGCTAAAACGCGTCCAGCCAGCAGCGTCCCGATAGGAATAGGCAGTGTCCGGGGAAACCACAAATACTTCCCTTCTCGAGAGATCGTTGTAGCCGGTATCATCGACATAGCAGACATGATCACAAAGAACAAGGCCGCCACGCCCACTATCAGCTCAAAACTAACCAGCTCCATTAGGAACGCGAATGGGTTATCCAGCTCTGCCTGCGGCGCTAGCAGAGGTACTACCACCAGCACAGGAAATAGGATATAGCCGATCAGACCGTTCAGGACAAAACTCGGATTGCGCAAGAAGAGGCGCATTTCTGTGAGGGCTAATGTCCAAAGGAGCGGGCGTTCTCTCACGGCTCCTTCACTCACCGAATGGCCCCTCGTACCCCGCCGGCCTTCTAGCCCCGAAACTACTCCACGATAAAATACCCGGTCGGCCAAGAGCAAGAGAACCGCTCCGCCCGCCACCGCAGAAGCAAGAAACAGCACCAGGTTGACCAGACCAGAGGGCTGATGTGCATAAGCCAAAGCTTTAGCAGCCCATACACTCGGTGGAAAATAGCGGCTCAAGAGGTTAACGACCCCATCGGCCTGCTGCATAATCTGCCGCATAAGCTCTTCAGGGTGAGTATCACCGAAGGACAGCTGCATGTAGAGCTGAGCGCCCACGATGAACAGCGTCAGTGCAAACCCACCAATTACGGCCCACAGGTCACGGCGTTTACTCATGTTGACTACCCGCATCAGAAAGATGCTGAGAATAGTGGCAACAATTAGGGGTAGTACCGGCATCGCCAACACAACAGGAATGCTCGCCAGCCAGAAAGATACACCCACCTGGGCTTCTCGGCCGTAAACCACCAGGGCAGGTACAAACGTCAGTAAGATCGGAATGTACTGGCCCGTCATAATGACCAGTAGTTTCGCTACCAACAGCTCCCAAGGTTTGTACGGGAGCGCGATGAGGAACTTCAGATCCTCACTGAAATAGAATCCGCTCAAAACATAGACAACGCCCATAAACAGAGTAAAAATCTGAGCTCCTAGAGCCATGACAGCCAATAATACATGCGGCTGTGCGAGCATCATTCCTGAACGGTACAGTGTCTCTGAAAACCACGTAATCCCCGTAAGCCAAAGCACCGCCACAGGAGCAAGCCCGACAATTACCAAAATGGGCTCCCACAACCGCTGACGTTTTCTCAGGTATGTATATTTCATCGCTGACCAATTGTACTGCACGTTCAGGAGGACCTTGTACAGGCTCCAAAGCCTATTCATCTGCGCCATCCTCCTCCGTTAATTCAAGGAACAGCTTTTCAAGGGTGCTATCTTGAGACTGGCTCCTTTCGCGCAGCTCTTCAAGTGTACCGCAAGCGATCAAACGGCCATGATTGATAATCCCGACCCTATCGCAGAGGCGTTCTGCCACCTCCAACACATGAGTAGAAAAAAACACGGTGAAACCCTTATCGGCATGGCTGCGCATGAGTTCCTTAAAAAGATGGGCTGACTTAGGATCAAGCCCCACCATAGGCTCATCGAGGATAAAAAGCTCTGGCTCATGCAGGAGTGCTCCAGTGAGAGCCAATTTCTGCCTCATTCCGTGCGAGTAACTCTGAATTAGATCACCTACTGCACCGGTCAAACCAAACATCTCAAGGAAATGAGGAATCCGCTTGCGCCGATCGTCCTGACTTACACCATAGGCGTCGGCTACGAAATTGAGATACTCAATCCCGGTAAGTTTCTCGTAGAGTTCAGGATTGTCGGGAACAAAGCCAATCGACCGCTTAGCATCAATGGGCCGCTCAGTCACATTAAACCCATTCACAGTAATGCTGCCCGAATCAGGTTCTAAAAGTCCGACAATCATTTTGATCGTGGTGGTCTTCCCTGCCCCGTTCGGGCCTAAGAAGCCGAAAATCTCTCCCCGCTTGACTTCTAAATCTAGATCCTTCACAGCGTAATTCGCCGCTCCCCGATACTTCTTGGCGACATTCGTTAGTTTCAGCATAGCCTGTTCCTCCAACATCGTTTGCTTTTTTCTTCTTCAGTTCGGCTGAGTTTACCTGCCTTGAGAAAAATGATCACCAATTAGGTTAAACCCCAGAACGGTCAGGGCAATGACTGCGCCCGGAGCCAAGACAGTCCATGGCGCCAAACCTGCAAACGACTGCGCCTCCCTCAGCATCCTTCCCCAACTAGGATTGGGAGGTTGAATACCGACTCCCAAATAGCTTAACGATGCTTCTGCTAGAATAGCTCCAGCGAAACTCGCGGCAAACTGCACTGCTAATACAGGAGCGGCATTGGGGAGGATGTGGCGGAAAATGATCCGCTGTTCTGAGGCGCCTAGACTTCGGGCCGCCTCTACATAGGGCTCAGATCTGATTTTTAGTATCTGATTTCTGGTCAGACGCATAAAGATTGGAATGTTACCAATAGTTACCGCCACCAGAACCGACAGACTTCCTGGCCCCAATACTGTTACCGCCAAGAGGGCAATGAGAATTACAGGGAAGGCGTACATGCCGTCCGCACCACGCATTAACAGTTCGTCAACTCCTCGCCCGAAGTACCCAGCCAACGCCCCCAAAGCGACACCGATAGTTCCGCCGATGAGTACTCCCAATCCGCCAGTCAAGAGCGACCAGCGGCCACCGACAACTAGACGGCTGAATACATCACGCCCGAGGTTATCCGTACCGAGCCAATGCTCCTTTGATGGAGGATAAAATCTTTCCATGACCGCAATCTTCTCCGGATCATGGGGTACATAGAACAACCCACCGATGACGGCCGCGAGAACAAGGCCTAAGAGAGCGAATCCAATCTTTGACGGTTTCATCAGCATCTCCCTACTCAAAGCGAATTCGTGGATCAAGAAGCATCAGGGCAAGGTCAACGGTGAAGTTGACAGCGACAATCCCAATGGCCACAAGGACAACCACGGCCTGCACCAGCGGTAGATCCCGCTGAAGCACACCTGTCAAAACGAGTTGACCCATCCCCGGCAGGCCAAATACCTGTTCCACCACGATGGTACCTGCCAACAGTTGAATCAGCTGAATACCTGCCGATGTAGCTGTAGCAATTGCACCGTTGATTAGAGCATGCTTAAAGAGGACCTTGGCCCACGGTAGGCCTTTCGCCTTGGCCGTGCGTATATAGTCCGAACCTAAGACATTAGCAAGGCCGCTCTGCACCATATTCAACAGAACAGCAGTCCGGGGCAGTGCTAGGGTAGCCACAGGCAATATGAGACTGCGCGGGCCTGAGAACCCGCCAGCCGGCAGGACGCGCAGCTGCACAGCAAACACTTGAATAAACAGGATGCCGATCCAGAATTGGGGAACAGCCATTCCCAGCTGTGAAAAGACACGCACTCCTCTCCCCCACCACCTCGAAGCAAACGCCGCGCTGACGACTCCCAGAAGGATCGCGATCCCAAGAGAGACGAATACAGCCCAGAGAGCTAACGTCAGGGTAATGGGTAGGGCACGGGCCACCAGAACTCGAACTGGCACGCTGTAGCGGATCGATTGTCCCAAATCTCCCTGGACAAAGCTAACCAGCCACTGTCCGAAACGGACAAGGGCTGGTTTGTCTAACCCGAGCTGGCTGCGGATGGCAGCCAGCGCCTCGGGGGAGCTTTCGGTTCCCAGAATCAGGAGAGCCGGATCACCGGGAAGCACCTGCAGAGCTGTAAAGGTGATCAGACTAACAAGAATAACGATGAAAATCAGACTGAGGATTTTTCGCACAAGATATCGTCCCAAAGGTAACACACCTTCGCTGCAAAACTAGATACGTCTACTCATATAGACGGGCAGCATCAACCACATAGATCGGATAGTGCTGCCAGCCTTGAATCTCGACTCGCATAGCAGCCAGCTGCTCTGGATCCATCACGAACACTCCAGCTGCTTCGTTAGCCAGGATCTCCTGTGCCCGTTTATAGACGGCCTCTCGCTCACTGCCCTGCAGGCTCAGGCCCTGCCCGATCAGCTGATCAAATTCCTCAGATGAGAAATTGAAAAAGTTCCGGCTGTTGGTCGACTCGTATCTAACTAAGATGGCATGCGGATCGAGCCTACCAGCCAGGCCGATAATCGACACATCGTAGTCACGCTGGTTGTAAACCCGCTCCAACCATGTTCCCCATTCAACTAGCTGGATGTCAACGTCGATTCCAATCGCCTTCCACTGCTGCGCAGCAATTTCACCCGTCTGCACATGTAGCGGATAGTCCGAAGGCAGAGTAAGTGTAAACCGCAGATTCTCCACCCCAGCCTCCCGTAGAAGCTCTCGAGCCCGTTCGGGATCGTAAGGGTTCACAAGCGCAAGCTGATCGTTATAATACGTGGGCATGGCCGGGCTGAGCCCGCTGTACAGTGGTTGGGCATAACCCCATGCAGCCCCGTAGATGATTTCGTCGCGGTTGATCGCCATAGCCAATGCCTTTCGCACACGTACATCATCAAAGGGTGGGCGCTGATTGTTGATTGCCAAAATCTGAACGAGGTTCATCGGGCCAGCCACCACCTTGATGTTCGGATCATGCTCCACCTGGTGGTAGACCACTGGTTCCATGCGGGGTATCAGATCCACATTACCGCTGCGCAGGTTGAGAACGGCACTGTTCTGGTCGGGAATAATCAGGAATTTGACTTCTTCATAAAACGGCAGTTCCCCTGACCAGTGCCCCGCAAAACGCTCAAGCTTTACATACTGGTTGGGCAGCCATTCCACCAGCCTATAGGGACCAGTACCGATGGGATGCGAAGCCAAGCCTTGAGCTCCTTCAGGATAAATGGCTGCGTTAATCTCAGCAAGGGTAGTTAGAAAAGCGGCATTAGGCTGATTGAGCTTGATCACCACTTTGCTCTCATCTGCCTCAATGCTTTCTATCAGAGCAAAATCGCTCCACCGTGCTGAGATCTCTGGATCTCGTGCCCGGTTCAAAGCATTGACAACATCGCTCGCCTTCACCTTCGTGCCATCGTGAAAGACTGCGTCCCGCAGATAGAATGTGTATGTCTCTTGATCGCTGCTAATCTCCCAACGCTCCGCCAGTGCACCTGTTACGGAACCATCGGGAGTCGCTTTCACCAATCCTTCGTAAATATTAAAAGCAATCTCGACTGTTGAGGCAGCTACCGTCCGGGTTGGATCAAATGTATCAGGGTCAGCATAAACGGCAACATTCAATGCGGCCGCCCATGCACTGCTCCCAATTGTGAGGATAAGGGCTAAACTCAGTACAACATAATTTAGTCGTCTTCGCATCGGGCATCTCCTTTCCTAACCATAAGCCCATATTTCAAGACATCTAAGACTTGGCAGAGAAACTTGTCGTCAACAGTTTCACCGAACTGATCGATGAGCTGCTTGCCGACAGCGTGATAAGCAAAGAACACAGCCTCCGGATTGAGGCCGGAGTTCACAATTCCACTGGTCATCGCTTTTCGGAGAAAACTCTCAAAATCAGATGCGCGCTCACCCCGAACTTCACCAATGGTGTCATGCAGGTGCTGAGCCCGGCTTTCCCAAAAATTGCGAGTTACCTTGTGCAGATCTGGGTGTTCCTGCGAAAAGAGCAGAGACTGGCGGTAGTACGCCCGCAGGACTTCGAAGATATCACCCTCAATCTCAAAAGCCCGCCGCACATATCGGCGTTTTTCAGCATAAGCCAATTCCACAATATAGAGGTACAAATCAAGTTTGTCCTCGAAGTATTGATACATGCTCCCCTTTGCAATACCGCACCTGCCCACAATTCTGCTCAAAGATGCGTGTTCAAAGGGGTTTTGTGCGAATTCTCTGATTGCCTCTTTTTCGATGGCTTCCCGCTTCGCTGGCGGAAGATTAAAGAAAGTCGTTTTTGGCATCTTTTCACCCCCCTAATGTGACTACCCAGTCACATCGGCATCATAAGTTTACCATGCCCAAACCTGAGAAGCAAGCTTAAGCATGGTAAAATTTTGGAAAAACGTCAGCGAAATAGTATCAAACCCAAGATTGCACAGAGGATGATCATCTTAAAGGGATCGACATTCTTGAGGTATACAGCAAAGAACACACCAGCAGCGATGACCAGCCCAAGAATGTTGAAACCATCCGCACCTGCCGAGAGCACTGCTGCGCCTAGGGTAATTGCCACCGAGATGATTAGGCCGGCAATAGCGGGGCGCACAGCCTGAAAGATAGCTTGTACTTTGGGGCTGTCCTTGTACTGCGACCAAAACCGGCTCAAGATCAGCATCCCGATCAAGCTCGGAAGGACCACCGCACCGGTGGATACCAGCGCTCCCGGTATACTCGCGGACCGAAACCCGACGAATGTGGCAGCATTTACCGCTATCGGCCCAGGAGTCATTTCGGCAATAGCCACAATATCAATGAACTCTTCTAGCCTAAGCCAGCCATGCTCCACAATTGCCTGCTGAATCAGGGCCAGCATGGCGTAACCACCGCCAACTGTGAACATACCTATTTTGAAAAAAGACCAGAACAATTCTACGAATATCACTGGCTTTCAGACCCCTTAACTCGATACTGTAGATACCCTGCTAAACCGGCTAAGATGATGATGAGGATAACGTTTACGTATCCTGACAAACTAAGCAGCAGTGCGCCTAATGCCATCGCCAAAGCGAAACCACCCTTAACGGCACGCCGGCCGACGCGCACAGCCGCAGCTGCTATCAAGCCCACGACTGCAGCCCTAATCCCTTCAAAGGCAGCGGCAATAAGCGGGTTGGCCTTTAGCTGCTCAAAGAAGATCGCTATTACTGTGATGATGAGAATCGAAGGCAGAACAACACCAACAAGGCCTAGCACAGCACCCCAAAACCCAAAAAGGCGGTTACCTAAAAAAACAGCCGTATTGGCAGCAATCACACCAGGAACCGATTGAGCCATGGCGTATATGTCAAGTATTTCATCTCGATCAGTCCAACCATGGCGGTCAATAACCTCCCGTTCAATCATGGGCAGCATGGCCAGCCCGCCACCGAAAGTAAAGAGCCCAATACGGAAAAATGATGCGAAGAACTCCCACAATTCCTTCCTTCGTGTCATGCATATCTCCTTTCTACGGCCACTTGCGTCATCACAAGCTATTCTATGATATAATTAGAAAGTCCTCTTTTACAGTGAGAAGGGTGGTCTGTATGAGCTTTGTGATAAACCTAGATTTGGTTAGGACCCTAGCAGCAGTTGCCACTGCTTGTGACATGATGCATAGGCGTGTCCAGCACCACGGCGAGCGCATGGCTTACCTTGCATTGAATATCGGCATGCGTTATGGACTTGGGCAAGAGCAACTACAGCAGATATTGCTTAGTGCGCTCGTGCATGACGTCGGTGTCGCTTCTACTAAAGAAAAACTCGAACTCGCCGATTTCCAGCCGCCGGGAACTGCCATCTCAGGCCACACTCAACGTGGACATGATCTGCTCCTACAGACACGTTTCCTAAAGGAACTCGCTAGGCCAGTGCTTCATCACCATGATGAATATGCCCCCGGAATGGATATCCTACCCGCTATTCTCTGCCTCGCTGACCGGGTTGAGTTCTTGCTGGATCGTGAGCAATATGCACTCTGGCAAGTGAGCAGCATTGTCGAAACAGTAAATGCACATAAAGGAAGGCTTTTCCACCCAGACCTCGTCGAGTGCTTCACAGATTTGGCCAACACGCCTAGTCTTTGGCTGGACCTCGAATCGGGCAATTACATCAAGCTCTTACAGCGTTATCCGGCAATGAGTCGCCTAATCGGACTGGACGAGCTCGAAGACATCGCTGAACTCTTCGCTAAAATTGTAGACAGCAAAAGCCCATACACAGCCATGCATTCGTCCGGCTTAGCTGACAAAGTCGGCCGTATGGCAGAGATCATGGGGATGGGCACTGAGAAAACCCGCCAGCTGCGCACAGCCGCTCTTCTTCATGATATCGGCAAACTGGCTGTGTCTGAAGAAATCTTGCTCTACCCAGGGAAGCTTTCTAAAGAAGACATGGACATCATGAAGCAGCACTCGTATCATACCTATCACCTGTTGGGGATGATCGGAGAAGGCGTCGAATCAATTCAGACATGGGCGGCGTACCACCACGAACGTCTTGATGGGAGCGGTTACCCTTTTTCCTTAACGGCTGAACATCTCGATACCGAAGCTCGATTTGTAGCTGTACTTGATGTATTCCAGGCGCTCACCGAAGAAAGGCCCTACAGGCAAGCCCTCTCAGCTGACACTGCCGCCGGTATTCTCGAAGCTGAAGCTCGCGCCGGCCGCCTCGATCCAGACATAGTAGCTTTGGTCATAGACCACCGCGCAGAATTAGTAAACCCCACGGCTTAAATCCGTGGGGTATGTGTTTACTTGTTACCTAATCCGTTCTGTACCAGCTGATCAAAGGCCTTTTCTAAGGCAGCGAGCCGTTCTTGGCTGTCCGCCAATGAACGCCCCCTGACACCCAAGTAGAGCTTCATCTTGGGCTCAGTGCCAGAAGGGCGCAGAGTAACGCGGCTGCCTTGTTCTGTGACCCACTGGAGAACATCTTCTTCAGGTAAGTCAATGGGTCTTTGGGCCCCGGCCACCAGATCATACTCGATGCGGGTTCCATAATCTCTTACAATCACTACTTTTTCTCCAGCGATCTCACGCAGCGGCTCTCGGCGGAGCTGTGCAATAAACTCTCGTGCCCTCTGCGCTTCGGTTGTTCCAGAGAACGAATAAGAACGCAGGGATTCCTGGTAGTATCCGTATTCATCCATCAGTTTGCGCAGCTGCTGAACCAGCGTTCTGCCCTGGTTCTTATAGAAAGCCGCCATCTGCGCCACCAATAGACTCGCCAGTACCGCATCCTTGTCGCGCACAATCTCTCCCGCTAGGTAACCATAGCTCTCTTCAAAGCCAAAGATGAAGTGCTTGCCTTCTTTAGGCAGTTCATCTATCAGGTGGCCAATATACTTAAACCCTGTCAGGGTGTTAACAACTTCCACACCGTATTTTTCAGCAATGGGTTGAATCATTTCTGTGGTGACGATGGTTTTCACGACGACGCCGCCCCTGCGGCTCTCGTCTGTCATGCGAGAAAGAATAAACTCTGCTAAGAGAACTCCCACCTGATTACCGTTAAGCAGGTGCCAGTCGCCCTCATGCCGTACCGCGATACCAACACGGTCTGCATCTGGGTCGGTTGCGAGAATCAAGTCGCAGGGCTGCTCTTGGGCCTTCTGCATGGCCAAGGCAAATGCTCCCTTTTCCTCGGGGTTGGGAAGCGCAACGGTCGGAAAAGAACCATTAGGCTGCATCTGTTCGTCCACGGTCAACACATGCCTAAACCCAGCACGCCTAAGGATTTCGGGTACATATTGCCCGCCAGTACCGTGGAGTGGTGTGTAGAGAACGCTTATGTCGCCCGGCTCAATGGGTGGCACAAGCTTAAGAAGAGCCTCAAAATACGCCTGAGTTGTTTCTTCTCCTAGATCATGCCACAGCGGTGACGCTTGAGCTTGCTCCGCGATCTTAACATCAGCTAACGAAAGCGTACTCATCTTTTCGCTGATCTCTACTGCCTCGTGCGGAAGCATCTGTACCCCCTGCGCGTTATAAGCTTTATAGCCATTGTACTCTGGTGGATTGTGGCTTGCAGTGATCACAAGCCCCGCACCTGTACCGTGGTACCGCACAGCAAATGACAGGATTGGAGTGGGAGCGATGGTACCGAAGACATAGACAGGAATACCGTTGCCCACGAACACCTCAGCGGCAGCATGAGCAAACTCCCGCGACATCCGGCGAGAGTCATACGCAATCGCTACCCCTCGCTCCGCTAGGCCCTTCTCCTGCAGAATGATGGCTAAGGCCTGGGTTGCCAATCGAACTGTATACACATTAATGCGGTTCGTTCCAGCACCAATCTTGCCCCGCATACCGCCTGTCCCAAACTCCAACCATCCAATAAACCGATCTGCCAGTTCGGCTGTTTGACCGTCTAGCTGTCGCAGCTCTTCTTTGGTTACTGCATCAATCAGCGGGTCACTTAACCATGCTTCGTATCGTGCTTGAATCTCCACTACTCTTCCTCCCAATTTGATCCCAGTTCTAGTGCTACACGTGCCGTGAGATATCCCAGCCCCGCTCCGAACACCACATTGCTAGGCCAGTGCTCTTCCTCCATGATGCGCGAAAGGCCCACAAGCCCTGCAGCCAGATATGCCCAAGGCCCGTAGTCAGGATAATACTCCGCCACCACTGTTGCTGCGGCAAAGGCAGACGAGGTATGGCCCGAAGGGAACGCATGGTACTCACTTTGCAGAGTCGGCCCCACAAAGATCGGCCCCAATCCCAACTTCGGCCGCGCCATACCAACTCCAGCCTTGAGCGCCATCGTGGCAGCACCGTTCAACAGCAATGCCCAGCCCAGGTCGCGGCCAAACTCCGAACCGTTTAAGGCGAGTACTCCTGCCGCTGCCAGAGCGACAGCTGGCTCACCTGCCAAGCTGATTCCCTTCCACAGAATACCCCCTCCTCCAAGGGGTTCCCGAATACCATCATACAGGGCCTGATCCTGAGGTATCAACAGGAGCCCGAGCGCGAGGCCAGCCTGAGCTGCCGCAAAACCAATTCTCTCCTGGCCGAGCCTAATCGCATGCGAGGCTGCTGCACCATGAGGCGCCACCAAGCAGGTGATGAGCAGTGCGGCCAATAAGGCACGTCTATTTATTCTCAACGTCCCTACCTCCCTAAGAAATCTCCCTGTGTCGCTCCTTGACAACAGTTTCGATCAGCTGCTCAAGGGGTAGGTCACTCATGGCCGTTAACTTGAGATCGTATTCGCCAAAAGCAAGGTTCTGCGTTACGGAGTTCGGAATAACTACGCAGTAAAGCCCGGCTCTAACCGCAGCTAATGCGCCGTTTGGCGAGTCTTCAAAGGCAACAGCTTCATGAGGGGCAATCCCTAACCTCTGCACAGCTAACCGGTAGAGGGCAGGGTCGGGTTTTACTATCTCAACATCGTCGGCTGTGCAGATCGCATCGAACCATTCAAGCAAACCCTTTTCCTTCAAAAAACCGTGCACCCAGTCAGAAGGTGAACTCGACGCTACAGCCAGACCTAATCCCATCGCCTTAGCGCCCTTCAGATAATCCACAACACCTGGTAAAGGCCCTTCTTGGGCGATGAGTTCATGAAAGCGCTCCAGATATGCCCTACGCAGCTCTTCTTCGGAGGTCTCAAGCTCCGCTATTTCTTTTAGGTATACTACAGGATCGAAATCATGGTCTGTGCCGATGCATTCTCCCCATATCTCTAGCGAAAGGCTCTGTCCATATTGACTATAAAGCCACTGCAGCGATTGATACGTAACTGTCTCTGTGTCTAGAATAAGACCATCAAAGTCGAACACTAGTCCTTTAATCAAGTGCCTCAACCTCCCTCCGTAGTGTTCGCCGGAAGGCGATCATTTCCTGCATTAAGAGGAAATGCCAGCCCCAGCCAGAATACACTCCAGGAGAGGTGAGCTAAGTGTTTACCGAAGCTTTAATGTACGTAAATGAATTTATCACAAACCGGCACGCTTCTGCAGCAGTGGTTTGTATAGGAACCAAGGACCGCATCTGGGGGCCCTACGCCTACGGCCGCCTCAGCTTCTTTCCGGAAGCTCCAGAAACTCAGCCTGACACCATTTTTGATATTGCTTCGCTTACAAAGGTTGTTAGTACTACAACCCTCACTCTTATGCTGCGCGAAAAAGGAGTTCTCTCACTGGATTCTACCATCGGCAGTCTCTTTCCCGAAGCTCCGCCTGACAAGCATCGGATTACCATTACACACCTTTTGAGCCACACGGCGGGCTTTCCGTCCCATGCTCCATTATATGCTGATCCCAAGTTTGTGCATAGCGAGGGAGCCTTAAAGACCGCACTCGCCGTACCTCTCGAGTACGAACCCGGAAGCCGCGTTGTATATTCTTGCATCGGCTTTATAGTGTTAGGGTGTCTCATAGAACGGATTACAGGCGAGCCGCTAGACCAGCTGTTCCAGCAGTACATCGGGCAACCACTTGGCCTTGACGACACCACCTACAGGTTGAGCGCTGCTCAGAGTGAACGGACCGCCTTTACCGAATGGGATCCGGTGGAAAGAAGGTTCCTTCAAGGTGTCGTCCATGATGAGAACGCGCGTGCGTTAGGAGGGATCAGCGGCAACGCCGGCCTCTTCTCTACTGCTGCCGATTTAGGCGTATTCTGTCGGATGATTCTGAGCGGCGGGCAAACACACGGCGAGACTTTCTTATCTGAGGAGAGCCTGTCATTGCTGCAGAAGAACTTCTCTGGCAGCAACGAGGAACCGCGCTCAATAGGATGGGTTTTGCCCAGCCCACGGCGCTGTTCTGCCGGGAAGCATGTGTCTAGACGGGCCATCGGTCACACAGGGTTTACAGGCACATCTCTGTGGATCGACTTTGAACGGGGGCTTTATGCCATTTTGCTTACAAATCGCGTCCATCCAGTGCGCACCAACCAAGCGATCCTACACCTTAGGCCACGTTTCTATAACGCCGTCTGGCAGGCGTACGATGGCGGCATTAGTTAGCTTTCTGACCTGTATCATTCTGTTTGTTGAGGCGGATCTCGGCGATAATCCAGATAATCACAGGCAGAATCACCTGGACTGCAAGTTCAAGTGGCGGCCACAAGCTTAGGTTACGCTTCTCCATCTCTAATGTACCTTCAGCCAGATAGAAGCTGCCCACGATACCAGATAGGGCCAGAGGCGTGACCAAACGGCGATAGTCTGTTTCCCCAACGAGATAGCTGAAACACTTAGCAGCCACAATTTGACAGACACTCACCTTGACAAAAGCGGTAATTAGGAAGATGAAGGTCACCGTGATTTCCAAGCGGGTAAAGAATCCTCCTACATCAATCCGAGAAACAGCACCATAGACGGGGTAATACTGGATGCGGTAGATTTCTGGCCCGACAACCGCTACGGTCAGAGTAATGATAAACAATATCAGCGCTGCAGCCGCGAAGTGGCCTCTGACCAGCACGTAACGGCTCCCGTTCTTGATGCGGAACCCTGCCCCAGCAAACGTAAAGAGCACCGTTTCTAGAAAGGGAAATTTCATAGTAGTGAGGGTTGCCTGTAATACCGGCCCAATACCGTCGAAAAGAACAGGCTGCAAATTGGAGAAGTCAACCTCTTTCAAGACCAGTACCAAAGCCAGGAACGAGGTGAGCACAATGATGCGCAGGAAAAGGCTGCACCAGCGCGTTAACACCTCTATACCTGCTTTGGCTGCCATTAAACCGATCAGTGTGAGCGCTAGGCGTGGTACCACTTTAGGAGTTTCCACCAAGCCTGCCACCGTCACGAAACTCCCGAGACTGTCCAGACTGTAATACATAAGGAGCAGGGCGTAATAGCCGTAGATTATCGCGACAACTACTGTCAGAGGCTTACCTAGAGCTTTCTCGAGGGTATGGAAGATATCTTGTTCGGGATCAAAATCCCCAAGCCTGGCATATATCAAGATGAAGGGCAGGCTGAACAAGGCAGCAAAGATGATGGCAAGCCAAGCATCAGAACCAGCTTGGCTGCCGATCCCATGAATAACCGAGCCACCCATCAGCATCAGTACGACGGTGGCGATCCCTGCCCGTACAGCGATAACTTCCTTCATCCTCTATCCTCCTGGCTTTAGCTTCTGAAATAGATCCCTTACAAAATTCGTAAGAATCATCTTGGGCGGCTCAATTCCCATGGTATACAAGGCAGTGAGAACGGCAGTAATGAACATCGCAACCCCATATGCAATTACCGTAGCCGTGCGCCTTTTTTCCCACAAGAAGGGTTCGATAACTCCCACCACAATGAAAACCAGCATCGTTCCAACTGCTGCAAGCATTCTAATACCTCGCTGTTATGGGTTTGGCAAGAATGCCAGTTTCTGTAATCAGGGCAGATACATGTACCATCACGGGGATCTGCGGAAACTCACTCTTCCATTTTTTCCCACCGAGCTTGCGCCACGCCTGCGGCACCTTCTTCTTTGTCATGCTGCCAAATCCTATGATGTCCAGCTTAAGATCCTTCTGCACCGTATTGAGCAGATGCTCAATATCGCTTTTCATCTGCCGGGCAAAAGCTTCCTCTAGGAAACGTTTCAGATCGGTCTGGCTATAGTCAAACACCTCAAAGCCAAGCTCGTGCAGATCTAAGAAGAGACGAACAACAATCTCCATGCTCAGTTGATCATTCTCCCACTTCGGGTTGATTTTGACCTGTGATGCCCGAACTTCGGCCACTACTGGTTTAGTCTCTCCCCGAAATTCAGGCTCAATTACCAGCAGTCCAGTTATCCTCCGAGTTAAGAGATAACCCAAAATCCTAGTATCCTGCACATCCAACCAACCTATCATGCGGTCTGAGTCAAAGACAGCAGTGCCCTCAACCATCGGGATCTTCTTATCATCCTGTTCGATCAGAGTGATGGTAGGGAGTATCGCAGCCATACCCTCTTCATTTAAGGCTCGGCTGAATTCCCAAATCTGCATCGGAATGAAGGTCGGATTGCGCTCTTGGACATCCATGACGCGATTTAAGTATAGGCCTACGCTGGGAGAAAGCGGATAATCAGCTTTGAACACTTCCTCAGCCGAGGCGTCTTTTGCCACTAGCAGCCACATATTGGTACGGACCCCTGCATCGCGCTGCATGAAGCCTACTACCTCGCCAACCCCCTTCCTGGCAAATTCCTCTGAGAACACAATCGCATGGCTGTGGCCAAAAAACATCTGCTTGCCAGTAGTGTTGGTCAGGTTGCGCAGTGCGTTGAATATGGTGATTCCGGTAGCCGAGGCCACATAAGGCGTAATGTTTGTCTGATCGCCACCCCTTACCTCGAATGTTTCGACAGATAATTTGAAGTGATTCTCAGGAGTTATATCGACACCGGCACCAATCACAAAGGTCAGCGTTTCAACCTCAATATAATCCCAACAGCCGCTCAGAAGCAGACAGAACAACAGCAGAAGTAACCGAGCTGCAGGACGCCTCATCTCTCCCCGTCCTCTCTTAACCGCTGTGGATTCCGTGCGGCAAGGAGCCGCGGCCGCAGCCGCATGTGCCACCAGGGGACACGCATTGCTGTATCCTT
>JAAYMS010000014.1 GCA_012521295.1 Bacillota bacterium | reverse complement strand
GGTCTCACTTGATTAACCGGTGAAGCGGCTTAGAAGATGAGCCGCTTTCTCCATTTTTAGGGAGGAATGCGGTTGCTTAACCTCGAAATCTAACTCTGCCCGAGGGAGGTTGCAGGAGGTTTTTATGCATAAATTACAGATTATTGGCACAATTCTTCCCGAGGGTGGTATAAGGCTGTGGTTAGCCCGCTATCCACAGTACTTTTCAGCATGGTACTCCGGGGAAGGCGCACATCGTGTTCTTGGGACGGAGATGCACATCGATGAAGCCCAGTGGCGCCTGAGTCATCTAGAGCGGCTAGTGGGCCGTGCAGCACAGGTTCCACTCATTGGGCGGTGGGTTACCAAAATCGGCCGTGCTGTAGTGGACAACGAAAACCATGCGCCAAGCTTTGCATTGGATACCTGGCTCCCTATTGTTCAGAAGGTGCTGCGTGGCCGAATCGTTCTTGAGGAGCGGGTGGTGGGCCTTCTACGAAAAGAAGGTTTGTGGCCCGTTCAAATCGGGCCCCTTCTGGACTATGCGGTTTTTTCAGGATGGGTCGAACAGCTTCCGAGTGTCAAAATCGAGGCTTGGGGAACTTGGCGCTGTCAACGCTGTGGGAGCGAACATGTAGTGCTGGAACCTTGCCCCAGCTGTAGGCGCCCGGAATGTCCGCTTTGTCTTGACTGCATCAGCCTTGGTGAGAGCCGCGGGTGCAGGATACTGCTCGCGGCTCCTTATGCTGCACAGCGGAGGGACAGGACGGTCGATTTCCAACTCAGGTATTCCTTGACTCAGGCACAGCAGCGGGCAGCAGAACAGCTCGAGAAGTTCTACTTGAGTGACAAGGAGCGCACCGTAGTCTGGGCCGCATGTGGTGCTGGCAAGACGGAAGTGACATTTCCTGTTATCCGCCGGGCGCTGAACAACGGCGAACAGGTGCTGTTCGCCATACCTAGGCAGGACATTGTGCGCGAACTTGCTGAGAGGTTGGCGTCGGCTTTTCAGGGTGTAGAAATCGCAGTGCATTACGGTGGGCAGCCTTGGGAAGCGCCTGGAGACCTAGTCGTCGCTACTACTCACCAAGTACTTCACTTCTACCGCAGATTTGGCTTAGTGATTCTTGATGAAATGGATGCCTTTCCGTATCAGGGAAGCGAAATGCTGCGCTTCGGACTAATGCGTTCTCTGGCGCCGCTGGGAAAGCTGATCGAAATGAGCGCCACTCCAAATCCTATTCCATCAAGGGATTCTGCCATCACTATCCCGGCGCGCTACCATGGACATCCCCTGCCAGAGCCAAAGATCGTCAAGACCCGGGCAGGACTCATACCTCAGGAAGTAGTTGAGGCGGTGAGGGAGAGCACTGGGCGGTGGATATTTTTCGTACCAACCATCAAGGCCTGTGAGTTATGGACTGGGATTCTAGAAGACAGCTTGCACGAACCGGTTGCTGCGTGCCACTCCCGCCACCCGGAGCGCGCAGAGCATATCGAGCGTTTTCGCAAGGGCCACGTACGTTTTATGGTCGCCACATCTGTGTTGGAAAGAGGTGTAACATTTCCGGGCGTTGAGGTGGTTATCCTGGATGCGGACCATCCAATCTACTCGCGCAGTGCATTGGTGCAGATGGCGGGCCGAGTGGGGCGTACAGCCGATCATCCCACAGGCAGGGTGTTGTTTTGTGCTAGCAAAGTAACCCCTGATATCCGCGGTGCCTGCACCATGATTAGACGGCTCAACGAGGAGGCTGCAGAGTTAGGGCTTCTTCTGGGTGATGACCATGCTTAGATGGCTGCGTTTCATTGAAGACTTGCTTTTTCCACCATCTGAATACTGTCCTCTGTGCGGCGAACACGGCCTTCGCGATCTAGAATGCTGCGCGCACTGTTTTGCCGCACTGAATCCCGATTGGCTGCTCAAGGATTTAGGTGGAAGAACTACTGCCAGCCTTTTTGCTTACCGTGAGTATGGGAGGCAGATTGTGCAGCAGATGAAGTTTCATGGCGGATACCGAACGGCGGTGGCCATCGGGGCATTACTCGGCAGAGCACTCAAGGAGACCCCAGAGTTTGCCGATGTGGATTTCTTGGTACCTGTTCCTCTGCATCCTGAGCGGATGCGTCAGAGGGGCTATAATCAAACAGAGGCTCTTGTACATGGGATTCGTACTCATTGGAAGAAGCCTGTTCTAGCAAATGTCAGCCGCGTACAGAATACGCCAGCTCAGAGCAGGCTCACTCTTCCAGAGCGGCAGGCTAACTTGAGGCGGGCCTTTGCATTAGTTACCGAGACTAGTTTGGCAGGAAAAACGTGTCTTGTTGTAGACGATGTGGTCACTACAGGTTCAACGTTCGCCGCGATGTGTCAGGTGTTGGAAGCCGCAGGCGCTGACTGTCGCGGTGTGTTTTGTGCTCGTGCACTGCTAGAAAGCAGTGAAAAGAAAGACTAAAGAAATGCTTCGGCGTGCCGAAGATTGTAACAGGGACTAATAATGTGCTGCGGGATAGGGGGGGGATTCCCATGATTACACCAAATAAACCAGTTCACCAGGTGTCCCGGATTTACCAGAATACTGCTGCTCGACGGCCGAGCCGAGGCGAAGCCACCGCTTCTAGCGATGCGGTTAGTTTGTCCAAAGAGGGTCGGGAGCTTCAGGCTGTGCTGCAGTCCGTCAGTAGTGCTGCAGATATTCGGCCCATCGCTGAAGAGCTGCGCACCCAAGTTCAGTCGGGGACCTATCAGGTATCCAGTAAGCAGATTGCAGCAGCCCTTCTCAGCAAGCTAGGTGTAAGGTGATGCCGATGACTGGATTAGATGCTCTAGCAGCCACTTTAAGGGCGGAAGTACAGATCATTGAAGAACTCCTTGAACTAGGCAAAGCAAAGCGCCAGCTTATGGCCGATGCAGATGAGATTGCAGCCATTGCTGCGAAAGAGCAGGAGATGCTACCTGGCTTGGAGGCATTAGAAAAAGAACGTCTAGTGCTGACCGATGTAATCTCAGGAGGTAAGTCTTGGGAAGAAGCTCTGGCTGACTTGGGTGAAGACGGCCAAGAGATCGGTGCTCTAGTTCAGCGGCTGGCCGAGAATGTGCGGCGGCTTAAAGAAGTCAATGATTTAAATCAGGAGCTGCTGCGTGAAACACTTCATTTTGTGCAGTTTTCATTGAATGTTCTAACAGATGATACTCCCGTGACCTATGATCAAAGCGGCCAGACGTCCAGCGGGAAATCTATTTTTGACCGGAAGGTGTAGGATATGCGGACAACATTCAGCGGGATCGCAATTGCACTGCGGGCCCTTCAGGCACAGCAGACTTCGTTAGATGTCACCGGACACAACGTAGCGAATGCCAATACACCCGGGTTTTCTCGTCAGAGAGCGGTTCACAAAGCATCGCAGCCATACCCTATGCCTATGCTGGCGGGTGGTGTATCAGGCGGCCAGTACGGCACTGGTGTTCAGGTCAGCCAAATCATGCGCATGCGGGATCTCTTTGTAGAAACCCGTCTTCGGCAGGAAAACCCACAGTTGGGATATTGGGAGACGATGGAGCAGGGTTTGAGTCAAGTAGAGCTCTTTTTTAATGAGCCCAGCGAGACAGGCATCGCCAGCGCGCTCGATCAGCTGTGGGACTCTCTGCAGGATCTGAGTCACAGTGCTGAAAGCGAGTCGGTACGCCGCGTTGTAGTTCAGCGTGCTCAGGTGCTGGTTGAAGCTGTACGCAGTTCGCGGGAACAGCTCCACCAGCTGCGGGCTGATTTGAATAACAGTGTTCAGGTACGCGTTAATGAAATTAACATTTTGGCCAGCCAGATTGCTGACCTCAACAACCAGATTAGTAAGGTAACGGCATCTGGCAGTTCCCCAAATGATCTGTTGGATCAGCGTGATGTGCTGCTAGAGCAGCTTTCGCGCATTGCTGACATTGAAGTAACCGATGATCATGCGAACATGGTCATCGTCACCCTTGATGGTGTAGGCTTGGTTCAACGGAGTACAGCATATCTGCTGGAAACACGCAGGGTACAGCGGCCTGATCTTGGCTATGACAAGTACGAGATCTACTGGCAGTCGACGGGCAGCCCAGCAACCATCAAGTCCGGTGAACTTGGTGCGACATTGGCTCTCCGCGACGACAAGGTCCAGTACTATATTGATGCTTTGGATAATTGGACTCGCGACTTTGCCTATGCCTTTAATAAAAGGCACAAGCAAGGGTATGACCTGAACGGGAAACCCGGGCAAGATTTCTTTGTTTTCTCTGGGCCGATCGATTCAGTGAGTTTTGCAGCAGCTGACATTAGGATCGACAAAGCTATTATGGACAATCCAGATAAAATCGCAGCGTCACTTGAAAAACCTGAGCCGGGCAAACCATACACGGCGATCGCAAACGGTGATAATGCAGTGAGATTAGCAGCGCTGCGGCACGAGTTTCTCAAAGATACAGATATCCTTGGTGGACAGCCAGGCGATGAACGTCCGCCTCTATCCGAACAGTTTATTTCTATCATCTCAGGATTAGGTGTAGATGCGGAAGAGGCCGTGAAGATGGCCGAAAACCGGGACGTCTTAGTCACTCATTTGCTCAATCTTAGAGAGGCAACATCAGGCGTTAGTCTGGATGAGGAAATGGCTAACATGATCAAGTTCCAGCATGCCTACAACGCGGCGGCTCGCTTGATGACAGCAGTGGATGAGGCTCTAGATGTAATAATCAATCGTCTAGGCGTAGTAGGCCGTTAGGAGGTGTGGTAAGTGCGAGTAACCAACAGGACTATGACCAACAACTTGCTGCGCAACTTAAACCAGGGGAAAACTCGTCTGGATAAGCTGAACTTCCAGCTGGCAACGGGCAAGACTGTCAATGTTCCTTCAGACAATCCGGTGAAGACTGGTTCTATTCTGCGGCTCAGCTCTACGGTAAGGCAGACAGAACAGTACTTGCGCAATACGGATCACGCCATTTCCTGGCTCGAAGCGACCGACACCGTGCTGCGTGATCTGACCAGTATCATTCATCGGGTGCGCTCCTTGGCGATTCAGGGATCCAACGATACCAATGACGAGTCTGCTCGCCAAGCCCTCGCCGATGAGATCAAACAGTTGGCCTATAATGTTGAGGGCCTAGCCAATTCTACCCATACGGGTCGTTACCTTTTTGCAGGCCAGAGTGTGGGAGAAAAGCCGTTCAGTGAGAAATCACCAGATTCGCTCGAATTTGATTACAATGGTGACACGAACCAGATCAAGTATGAGATTGGTGTCAACGCAGAAGTTTCGGTGAGCATTCCTGGCAGCGAAATCTTCGAAGATATTTTTGTAGCCATTAAACAGGTTTACGATGAGATTACTGGAGCTTCTGGGGATCAGAAGGGACTTGAGCTCCTTGACAATGCTCTAGACAACGTGCTCAGTCACCAGTCTCACGTAGGCGCCCTTCAGAATCGAGTCGAGTTGGCCAACGAACGCCTGAAAGATCTGCGCCTTAATGTTATTGATCTTCTGGGTGAATCACAGAACATTGACTATGCCGAAACCATTATGAATCTCAAGATGGAGGAGTTTATCTACCAGACGGCATTGGCAGTGGGCGCACGCATCATTCAGCCATCCTTAGTTGATTTCCTCCGTTAATAGGTGGTGGCTGACATGCGGATCCAGATTCACACTACTTATCCGCAGCTGGAGATTAACAGCGTTTGGCCGCGGCTCGAGATTAATCAAGAGTATCCAGAGGTCCAGATTGAGACGCAAGGGCCAAATATCACCATCGATCAAGACGCTGCTAAAGCAGAAATTGGTTTGGGAGATATTACGTATTTCAATGATGAGATCAAGGCTCTCAGCCGAGCAGCGATATTAGAAGGCATAAAGCGCTATGCCCAGGATGGGGATCGAATTGTACGCAGCGTGGGCAAGACTGATATGCGCAAGGTCTTGGGCCAGATTATGAAGGAGCGGGACCGGGCTCGAATTCCTGAACTCAATTTAGATGCGATCCCGAAGACCCCACCGCGGATGCAGTTTGAGTATGGGGTCCAGATTGATTGGCTCCCGGGGCTCCTCGAGATTGAGCCGGTCATGCAGCCGCCAGAAATCAAGTGGTACCCGGGACAGGTTGAGATCAGTACTGTGGGGGTTTTGTATGACGCGTGGGGGTGATGCGCAGTGGAACTAGAAACTCGATGGGGGAAGATTGAGGTAGATGAGGCGGATATGATCGTGTTTCCCCAAGGCATTTTGGGCTTTGAAGAGTACAAGCGTTACACAGTCGTTAATCAGGAAGACAGCATGTTCGCTTTCCTTCAATCGCTCGATGAGCCGGATCTCGCTTTTGTGGTCATGTATCCGGAGCTCGTTGATCAGTCTTATAGTGTTATTCTTACGAAAGAACAGATTGCGTTGTTGGAGATTGATGAACCTGAAGATGGCGAAGTGTACGGGATTGTCACTATTCCCGAAAATGTAGCTGAAATGACGATCAATCTCCAGGCGCCTATTGTTATTAATAAGAAAAAACGGCTTGGAGCTCAGATTGTAATGATGGACGGTAAGTATCATACTCGCCACAACGTTCTGGCTCAGATGCATGCATCGGCTTACTATAAAGCGCGGGAGGCGCATGCCTGACAGATTTTGCCGCATACGGTCTAAAGTCTGCTAGTTCAGGGAAGGCTATGGTCCAGGGAGGGACTTCTATGTTAGTGCTGACTAGGAAGATTGACCAGGGGATTATGATTGGTGACAATGTTAGAGTGATCGTTGTAGATGTACGTGGCGATCAAGTGAAACTAGGCATCGAAGCACCCCGGGATGTTGTTGTTCACCGTGAAGAGATCTACCGCGAAATCCAGGCGGAGAATGCGCGTGCAGCCCTCAAAGCGGCGGTGGATCTGCGCAAGGTCCAGGAGGCTTTCGCTGCTCACCGATCGGCGCAGAAGTCAGAACAGTCGTCCGATTAGCGCGGCGTCTCAGTCCTTTTCTAAAGTTTTCTTCAAATATTACGATAGATATATTAGGCACGATTCTTCCATATCGGGGTGAAAACATGAGTATTCGTGTGGACTTTTCTGTGGCTAATCATCTTCTTTCGTCCCAAAGCGGTGTTGACGCCTCGCCTAAGATTCAGTCCTCGGCATTTAATAAGACGGTGAGCCAGCCTGTGAAAGAACAGACGTCTAGCGAACAGAAGACTCAAGAACAGATACCTTTAGAGGATTTGGCAACCGCTGCTGAGCACCTGGGGCAAGCACTCGATGTAGTGAATCGCGGGTTGGAGTTTTCAATCCATGAAGACACCAACCGGATCATTGTGCGCGTGATCAACCGTGAGACCCAGGAGGTGTTGAAAGAGATCCCGCCAGAACAGCTGCTGGATATGATTGCACGTATATGGGATCTTATAGGTTTGATAGTTGATGAAAAGGCTTAGGGGGTTTGGGTGTGAGCGTAAACGCATACCAGATGTACAAGAAAACGCAGGTGTCCACGGCGTCCCAGGGAGATCTGCTTTTGATGCTGTTCGATGGTGCCATTCGTTTTGCAAATCAAGGACGTCAGGCCATTGCTGAACAGGACATGGAACAAGCTAATGTAAAGCTTCTACGGGCGCAGGATATTGTAACCGAGCTCATGATTTCTTTGGACTTAGATCAGGGTGAGATTGCTGAAAATCTCTATCAGCTGTACAGCTTCATCTATGAACTTTTAGTCGAAGCCAATATCAAGAAGGATGTGAACCTGATTGACCAAGCTGTGCGGTTCTTGACCGAGCTGCGGGATACTTGGCGGCAGGTGGTGGCTCAGGTCGATGGGCGGCGTTAGTCAGAGTACAGCAGCTTTGCTCGAGGCATATCAGGAGCAGATTGAGATTTACAAGCAGCTCTTGGAGAAGGCCGAAGGTGAGCGCAACCTGCTGGAAGACGGCCGGTTGGAAGATCTGGTTGCGTCTCTACAGCAGAAGCAGGAGTTGATCAGCCGAATCGGCCAAAGGGATTTGGAAGAGCATCATGCAGTACTGGTAGAGCACTTCCAGACGGGTGTTTTTTCTCTGCCTAAGATGATTAAGGCTGCCACTTTACGGGAGCGGTTCGAGCTTGAAAAACTACAGACAGTCTTGGGAGAGCTCGTTGCGGTGTTAGAACGCCTTGAGGAAATAGAAAAAGAAAATGAAACGCGGCTTAGGGGGTATAAGAACTACATAAGTGGGGTAACCTCCAAGCAGAGTCAGTTGAAACAGGCAGCCAAGGCCTACCAGCGATCTAAGCAGATGTCTGAGTTACCAGAAGGCAAAACATCTGAAAACAAATCTTGACACGGTGTTTGGTTTGTGTTACATTATGACTAACACCGGAAGTTTGGTTGGCCGGGATTCGATTTTAGGAGGAATGTTTACCAATGCTAGGCAGAGTAAAATGGTTTAATGCTGAAAAGGGATATGGCTTCATTGAGCGGGAAGATGGCAGCGGAGATGTATTCGTCCACTTTTCAGCAATTAAGGAAGAAGGCTTCAAAACCCTCCAAGAAGGACAAACAGTCCAGTTCGACATTGTCGAAGGAGATAGAGGCCCCCAAGCTTCCAATGTAGTTAAGCTGTAATTTGAGAATGAGAAGGGCGAGGTTATAACCTCTGCCCTTTTTTGGTTTCTATTGAGCAGGATTCCCATTATGATTAGGGAATATTGCATGTATAGCAGCTCAACATTTTTTGATTAGAGGGGTGACTGGCATGGCTGCAATTCGGGTTGTTGTAAAAGGGAAGAATCTTGAAGTCACTGAAGCACTCAGATCCTATGCCGAAAAGAAAGTTGCCAAACTGGAGAAGTACATCGATAGCCATCGCGAAGCCTCTGCTGAGGTGATGCTCAGAACTGAGAGAGGCATTCACATTGCGGAGGTAACGCTGAGCGTTGCTGGCCTCATCCTGCGAGGCGAAGGGAAGACATCTGACATGTATACTTCTATTGACAGCTGTGTCGACCGCATTGAACGCCAGTTTGGCAAGTACAAGACTCGCATTCAGCGCCGTCTGCAGGGGCCTAAGATTACCGAACTGCCGGTACCCGAGGTTGCAGATGAGCAGCTTATCGGTGAACCGCGGATCGTGCGGACGAAGCGCTTCCCCATCAAGCCTATGGATGTGGAAGAGGCGATCATGCAGATGGAGCTCCTCGGACACGACTTCTTCGTGTTTATCAATTCTGCCAGTGAAGAAACCAATGTTGTGTATAAACGCCGGGATGGAAACTACGGTGTGATTGAGCCTGAGTACTAATGGTCCACAGTGTCAGTTTAGTGATTTTTGAAGGTGGCGCTGAAGATGGACAGCTGGAACAAGACATGCGCTACGCCCGGCAGGGCATTGTCTTAGACCAGCTCGTTAAGGCTCAAAACGCCGGTTTTGCCCGCATCATTCTCTGTACACCCTATGATAGCTTGGCTCAGGCAGCGGCAATGTTGGATGTGCCTGTGGAGGTCGTTAGTACTGACATAACCAGCCCATTCCACTTTGGCCGTCTGCTGAGAGATGTGGTTCGGGAGAAGCAGTTAGAACGTGTGCTGTATATGGGGGGAGCGGCAGCTCCCCTTCTTTCGTCGAGTGAGCTCCTCTATTTGGCTGAGTTGTTGGCACAAAATGAGAACGTGGTGATTGCTAACAACTACTACTCCGCCGATATCGTAGGGTTCAATCCAGGAACCGCATTGGATAGAATCAGTCTACCTGACATTGACAATGTCTTGGCTTTGGCTCTTGTCCACGAGGCCAGCCTGCGTCTGATTCCGCTGCAGCGTTCGCTTGGATTGAGTTTTGACGTCGATACACCCAGTGATCTTCTCATATTAGCAGTACACCCAGATACGGGCCCATATACTAGGGAGGCGCTGGCAAGCCTAGACCTTGATTATGCGCGGCATGATTCGATCAAGACGCTATTAGGTGATCCCCACGGGGAGCTTGTGCTTTTCGGGCGTATTGGTGCCCAGCTGTTTGATTACCTTGACAACCATACCCGCTGCCGGATACGGCTCTTTTCGGAAGAACGGGGTATGAAGGCTTTAGGTAGGGATCGCCGTGGCGAGGTGGTTTCGCTGGTTGGCCGCCTGATAGAAGCCTTAGGCTATGTGGGCTTCTTTGAGTTCTTAGCTCAATTCTGTCACGGTGCGGTCCTAGACACGCGCGTCCTGTTCGAACACTTTGGATGGAAGTTGTCGCAGGCCGACCGCTTCGCCTCCGATATAGGCGCCCTAGACCTTATATCTCACCCCGGCCTGCGGGACTTCACCGCCGCTGCTTTCAACGCATCGATCCCAGTCCTTCTCGGTGGTCACTCACTGGTAACAGGTGGGATGTGGGCTTTGATCGATGCTGGTAATCGCGAGCAGTCGTATCGCGGGTAGTTTGCAAATGGTTAGGGCGCGTAGTACAATAATAACAACGAAAGAAGCTTCCTAAACGGAGGAATGATAGTGCTCCAGTTCTTAAAGCAAAAATTCGATCGGAACGCCCGGGAGATCAAGCGCCTCGGCGAAATCGTACAGCGCATCAACAGCTTGGAACCGGATTGCCAGAAGCTAAGCGATGCTGAGCTTCGCAGCAAGACAGATGAGTTTCGTCGTCGGCTCAATGATGGCGAGACTCTTGATGATCTTCTGCCCGAGGCTTTTGCGGTCGTGCGCGAGGCAAGCCGCCGTACGTTGAATATGCGCCACTTTGACGTTCAGCTCATGGGTGGCATTGTCCTTCATGAGGGCCGTATTGCTGAGATGAAAACGGGTGAGGGTAAGACTTTGGTTGCCACTCTCCCAGCTTATTTGAACGCACTCACAGGCCGAGGGGTCCACGTGGTCACTGTTAATGACTACTTAGCCAAACGTGACGCCGAGTGGATGGGCCAAGTGTATGAGTTTCTGGGACTGAGTGTAGGCGTTATAATCCATGGCCTGTCTTTTGAAGAGAGACGAGCTGCATATCACTCTGATATCACCTACGGTACTAACAACGAGTTTGGCTTTGATTACCTTCGTGACAATATGGTAGTCGATGTGAGCCAGCTTGTTCAGCGCGAGCTCAACTACGCAATTGTGGACGAAGTGGACTCCATCCTTATTGACGAAGCTCGAACCCCGCTCATCATTTCAGGTGCAGCGGAGGATAGTGCGCGCCATTATGTGCGGTTTGCGCAGATTGTGCCACAGCTTCGTCCGGAGCGGGACTATACAGTTGATGAAAAGGCAAAGACTATCGCCATGACCGAGGAAGGGCTCGCGCGAGTGGAGAAAATCCTCGGGATTGAAAACCTTTTCGATGAGCAAAACTTTGAACTAAACCACTACCTCAACCAGGCATTAAAAGCCAAAGAGTTCTTCGTCCGGGACCGTGATTATGTAGTCACCAACGGTGAGGTAGTAATAGTGGATGAGTTTACTGGCCGCCTCATGCCCGGCCGCCGCTATTCTGAAGGTTTGCATCAAGCGATCGAAGCCAAGGAGGGCGTGGCTGTTCTGCAGGAAAGCCAGACTTTGGCCTCGATTACTTACCAGAACTATTTCCGGATGTACAACAAGCTGGCGGGCATGACTGGAACCGCGAAGACGGAAGAACAGGAATTTATCAAAATCTACAACATGGATGTCGTGGTAATTCCCACCAATATGCCCATGATCCGTGTTGATCACCCTGATGCGGTCTACAAGACCGAGCGGGCTAAGTTCGAAGCAGTCGTTCGGGAAATTGAGGAACGGCACAGAACAGGCCAGCCGCTGCTGGTTGGTACCATTTCCATCGAAAAGTCTGAGATGCTGAGCCGAATGCTGAAGGCCAAGGGGATTCCGCATCAGGTGCTGAACGCCAAGAACCATGAAAAGGAAGCGGAAATCGTTGCTCAAGCTGGTCAAAGGGGCATGGTTACCATTGCCACCAACATGGCCGGCCGTGGAACCGACATCGTGCTTGGTGAAGGTGTACGTGAACTAGGTGGTCTGCATGTGATCGGCACCGAAAGACATGAATCGCGGCGAATCGACAACCAGCTCAGAGGCCGTTCTGGGCGTCAAGGTGACCCTGGTTCCTCCCGTTTCTACGTGTCGTTGGAAGACGATTTGATGCGCTTATTTGGTTCCGACAGAATTATGGGCCTGATGGAGAGGCTCGGCTGGGAAGATGATCAAGCAATCGATCATCCCCAGATCAGCCGAGCCATTGAAAACGCGCAGAAGAAAGTGGAGTTTCGACACTTTGAAATTCGGCGGCAGGTCTTAGAATATGACGATGTTCTGAATAAGCAGAGAGAAGTAATTTATGCTCAGCGGCGCCGGGTCCTGCTGAACGAAGACATTGGTGAGCATATTGAGGAGATTTTTGCCACTGTATTTCAGCGTCTCGCAGATCACTACGCCGATGAGAAGCTGAAAAAAGAAGAGTGGGACTTGGCTGGCCTTCTTAAGGCTTATGAGGAGATTACTGGAAGGCCTTCGACCGCCTCGGTACAGGATCTGCAGTCCCTGACAACCGCGGAGATTGCAGAAAGACTGCGGAAAGAGGCCCAAGATGCGTACGCGCTCAGGGAACATGATTATGGCCCAGAGATGATGCGCCGCATTGAGAAGTTGGTTCTCCTGCAGGTTACAGATAACCGCTGGATGGAACACCTCAGAGAGATCGATGATCTGCGTGAGGGAATCGGCCTGAGGGCTCTTGGTCAGAAAGATCCGCTGATGGAGTATCGTTTCGAAGCATTTCAGATGTTCCAGCAGTTGGTGGCCAACATCCAGGAGGATTGCCTCAAACTCCTCTTTCGAGTACGCCTCGTAGATCCAGCGCAGGCTCAACCGAAGGATCGCCTGCAGGGGGCGAACTACCAAGGCGGCGATGGAGAAGGGGCTAAGCCTCAACCCCGTAAGGTTGAGAAAAAGGTAGGGCGAAACGATCCCTGCCCGTGTGGCAGTGGAAAGAAATATAAAAAGTGTTGTGGAAGGTAGGTAAGACCTATGGAACAGCGTCTAGCTGGTATTGGTAAGAGATTAGCCGAAATGAGGAACTATCTTTGACATCGATGAAAAACTAGACCAGGTCGCTCAGCTTGAAGCCAAAATGGCCGAACCTGGTTTTTGGGACGACCAAAGCGCAGCCCAGAATACAGTCAAAGAGATCAGCATGCTCAAGAGAGCAATCGAAGCATGGACCTCGGTTTTTAGACAGTATGAAGATGCCGAAGCGCTGAGTGAACTTGTCGACGAAGAACCAGACGAAGGTATGCAAGCTGAACTCGAGGACAGTGTGGAAAAACTAGAGACAGCTGTAAGTGCGCTGGAGCTGTCGGCCCTGCTGGATGGTGAATATGATTCACACAATGCGATCCTTTCCATCCATCCGGGAGCAGGTGGCACAGAGTCGCAGGATTGGGCATCGATGCTCCTGCGGATGTATACCCGCTGGGCTGACTCCAGGGGCTACACTGTTGAGACCCTCGATTACCAGCCTGGCGATGAAGCAGGTATCAAGAGTGTGACACTGCTGATCAGTGGTATGAACGCCTATGGTTATCTGCGTGCTGAAAAAGGCGTACATCGTCTAGTGCGAATCTCACCATTTGATGCTTCTGGAAGACGGCATACCTCGTTCTCCTCTGTGGATGTTCTTCCTGAGATTACCGATGAGGAGACCATTGAGATTCGCCCTGATGATCTGCGCATTGACACTTACCGGGCCAGTGGTGCAGGGGGACAGCACGTGAACAAGACCGATTCGGCAATCCGCATCACCCATATTCCCACCGGAATCGTGGTCCAGTGCCAATCGGAACGTTCGCAGCATGCCAACAGAGAAGCCGCTATGAAGATTCTTCGGGCACGACTGGCAGAGCGGCGGGAACAGGAGCGGCAGGCCCGCCTTATGGAGCTTAAGGGCGAACAGGGCGAAATTGCATGGGGCAACCAAATCCGCTCGTACGTTTTCTGTCCCTATACATTGGTGAAGGATCACCGCACCAATGTGGAAATTGGAAATGTTGAGGCTGTCATGGATGGCATGATTGATCCATTTATCGAAGCATATCTCAAAATGAAGAAGTAGATACTGCGGCTTTCTTCATGGATGGAGTTCGTCTGTGGAGAAGGCCCGTTTTTTAGGGGGAACAACACGTGAAACGGCGTTTTCTACTGGCCGCTGTCATCTTGGTGTTGATGGCAGCAGTGCTTTCGCCCCGAGCTATTCTTCTGCCCACCGTTGAACAGGAACTGCAGAAGTATGTTCAGAAAGAGTTCAACGCAGAGGACGTTCAGATCGCTTTGGAGCGGCGCGGGAGTTGGAGTCTTGTCTTGGGACGTGTCCCGGCGGTGGCAATTACAATTGAGAATGCGTCTGTTTCAGGGCTTCCCATTGACCGAGCTCGCCTCGAGGCGGTAGATCTGCGGTTTCATCCGTGGGCCCTCTTTCGGGAGAAAGAGTTTTGGTATGCTGGCTCAGAGTTTCTTCAGGTCTCTGCCCGCGTAACTGAGCAGGGCCTCAACGAATATTTTAAGAAACATGTTTCGCAGGTTCAAGATCTGCAGGTCGATGCCCAAGGTGGAAAGTTGCAGGTCCGGGGCACCCTGTCTTTCTTGGGTGTCCCCTGGGAACTGGGCCTGGAAGGCAGGTTGGAGGTTGCCGGGCCAACAACTGTTAGGGTTGTCCCTACTGGTCTGATGGTAGAAAATGCTGCTGCACCGCCTGCTTTAGTCGAGATGCTGTATCAGTTTTTCAACTTTACTATCGACTTGGACCAGTTTCCGTTTCCTATGGAAATCACTAGTATTGCTGTGGATGATGGGGGAATTGAGCTAGTAATTCAGGAAGTTCGGGAATAGGAGTGGACTTATGCGGAAGCTTCTGTGGCTGTTCGTCTGTGCTGCGTTGGTAGTCAGTGGGTTCACGGCTGTGCAGCGAATACAGGTGGAAAAGCAGCAAAACGTCGTTGAGCTGGTTTACGATTATCGCGGGTTAGAGCAGTTGGCAAGCTACACCCATCGAGAGATGTCAGAGCTTCTAAACGAACTGCGTGCACGGGGTGTCACTACGATTGCTGTCCCCGCGTATAGCCTGTTGGAGCTCACTCTGTCAGGAACGACTGTTCCCGGCTACATCCTAGAATATACTGCGTCTCATGCCCACGAGTTGGACACCTTGTGGGATCAGGCGACTAAATATCCTAGTTCGGCCTTTGCTGCCATCAGAGAGGCCGGTTTGAAAGCGGCTCCTCGCCTGAGCAACCCTCCTTGGGGCCTCTCGAGCGAATGGCTGCAGTATTCTCCAGACTTGGTGATTCTCGGGGGAGTCGAAAGCCCAGGGTATCCCCGCAATCTAGCGGATTACGCCTCACGTTTAGCTGAACTGGATGCCAGAGTCGGGGTCGTGGAGTTTGCCCAGCAAAAAGGGGTTGAACGGCTGGCTCCTCCTGAACGAATGGTTCGGGTACATGGCATTAACCAGCGGGAAATGGAGGTTCTCGACGCAGAGCGCATTACGGCACGTTATCTGCGGGCCGCCAAGGAGCGCAATATTCGGGTCCTCTATCTCCGGCCGATCTTAACAGGTGAAGATCCATGGGACGAAACACTGCAGCTCTTGGGTGCTCTCACCAACGAACTGCAATCCGCAGGCTTCGTTCTCGGCGAGAGTCAGCCATTCCCTGCGTGGAACGTATCGGCTTGGCAGCGCATCATAACCTGGTTAGGGATCTGGGCCGGTGCAGCGCTTCTCCTCAGTTCATGGGTTAGACTTCCGGGTGTTGTTTTTCTTGGAGCAGCCGGATTAGGTTTGCTGTTTTCCTTAGGCCTGGCAGCGCGCAACTTGACACTGGCACAACAGGGCATGGCCCTCTTGGCTGCGGTCGTCTTTCCCTGCCTTGCCTTCCAGGTACAGCGAGGCCGCTCTCACTTATTACGCTTCTTCAGCATTTCCGCGGTTTCCATAGCCGGCGGGTTATTGGTGGCAGGTTCCTTAACGGGAACAGAGTACTTGATTAAGCTTGTGGAGTTCCGTGGTGTAAAGCTGATGCATGTTCTGCCGATTGGGATCATGGTGCTGACGGTGGCGTTTCAGCCTGTACTGCCGATCAAGGGCAAGCACGAGCTCAGCAGTCGGCTGAGATTTCTGTGGAACCTCTCCATCCCCCTGAAACTGTTGTTGGTTGGGGGAACTGGTTTGGCCGCTGCGGGAGCTGTCTATATTCTGCGAACTGGCAACTTCGGTCTGCCTGTCGCCAATCTAGAGATCACACTGCGAGAACTACTCGAACGAGTGCTGGTGGTTCGGCCTCGCACAAAAGAGTTCTTAATTGGGCATCCCGCACTGTATTTCTTACTGAAAGAGCGGAATGAAAAGGCTGCGTGGCTGATGCCTGTGGCGGTAATCGGCCAGCTCTCTATGGTGAACACCTTCAGCCACATTCATACACCCCTTCTGGTGACCCTGATTCGAACAGGATACGGTCTAGTTTTCGGGTATATTATTGGATGGGTGGTTTATCGGCTCTATCTGCTTGGGAAGGGGTTGTTCATGAGTGATCGTGGTTTCGGGCTATCACGGTTATGGCAATCTGGGCGATGAAGCGATCTTAGCCGTTCTCTGCGAAGGGTTAACCGATCTAGGGGTTCCTCGCAGTGAAATCGTGGTTTTGACAGGAAATGCACAGTATACGAAATCCGTTCATGGTGTCCAAACTGTTGATCGCTATGACTTGAAGCGAGTCTGGCAGCTTCTTGGCAGGTCCAGACTACTGATCAGTGGGGGCGGATCGTTATTTCAGGACGTGACCAGCAAGCGCACTATTCCGTACTATCTGGGAATTACTGAGATGGCTTTCCGCCGAAATGTACCTGTAGCGCTCTATGGTCACGGGATCGGCCCAATCGGGGCCAGTGTTTATCGAAAACTAGTGGCACGGGTTTTCCGCCTCAGCGCGGGATTCACGGTGCGCGATTCGTTCAGTGTTCAGTTCCTTGAGAAACACAAGGTATACGTGCCCGTTGATGCACACACCGTTGATCCAGTGTTTCAGTGGCCGGCTACAGTTATGGAGCAGCGCGGTACGCCTGTGATCGGACTGAATCTAAGGCCCTATCCGAAATGGCGTCAGCAGTTTCAAGATTGGGTGCGGGTGCTTAAGGATATTTTCGCCTTGGGGTATGGGATTCGGTTCATTCCGATTGGGCCGGGTGATGCGGAGCTTGGCCTGATGCTGCAGAGACACCTTCCCCGGCTGGAACTCAGTGAACCGATCGCGTTGGACAACTTCCGTTCACAGCTGGGTCAGCTGAGACTGTTTATCAGTATGCGCCTCCATGGAGTGATTCTTGGCGCCCTCAGTGGTGTTGTACCAATTGCTCTAAATTATGACCCGAAAATCCACGCGACTTGTGAACAGCTGGGCTGCCGCTGGGTGGAGTTGGTGGAGCTTGATCTGTTGCCCCGTTTGACTCGGGATGTGCTTGAGAACTATGCTTTGAACCGCGATCAACAGACCCATCAATTGGCGCGGCTCCGCCAGTATGCGGCGCGCAACCAGGATCTGCTGCGGCAGGTGTTGGAGGGATAGTTTTTGATAAAACGAGCAGACCAAACTGAAGTACTTGGTGTAAGAATTGACAATGTGACGATGGTTGAAGCCGTGGAACGTATTCGTGGCTTTGTCGAAACAAGCAAACCACATCTTGTCGTCACCTGTAATCCAGAGATGGTGATGACTGCGTATACTGATCAGCTGCTGGCAGAGATTCTCCGCCGGGCAGATCTGGTTGTACCTGATGGCATTGGGGTTGTCTGGGCCAGCCGGATTCTGCAGCGCCCCTTAGCCGAACGCGTTCCGGGCATCGAGCTTATGGAAGCGGTCCTGGCTGCCGCTGCTCAGTCGGGATGGCGCGTGTTCCTATTGGGTGCAGAGCCAGGAGTAGCCGAGCTAGCGGGTCAGAAAATGCAGACCGCATTTCCTGGGCTAGAAATTGTCGGGTATCACCATGGGTTCTTCGATAAGAATAGTGAACCGCAGGTGTTAGAACTTATAAGACGCGCTGAGCCCCAGATTCTCTTGATCGCTCTGGGCGTACCCCGGCAGGAGAAGTGGGCGGCAGCTCACCTAGGTAGTCTAAAGGTTCCTGTTGCCATAGGAGTAGGGGGCAGTTTCAATGTATGGGCTGGTGTAGACAAGCGGGCGCCTCTCTGGATGCGGCGCATACACTTGGAGTGGTTGTACCGCATAGTCCGTCAGCCTTGGCGGTTTCGGCGGGCACTGGCCATTCCGCAGTTTATGGCAGCTGTTATTTGGGAGCGCTTGTTTAGAGGGGAGAGTGTGCGGGGTTGAAGTTCGAGAGCTGGCGCAAGGAGCTGCTGAGCTACCTGGGTATACTGCTGGGCGTTGTAGTTACAGCTTTTGGCCTTTCTTTCTTCCTTGTGCCTAACAAGATTGCGGCAGGTGGAGTCAGCGGCTTGGCCACAGTGCTGTTTTACACGCTGAACATTCCCATGGGCCTTACCATGATCTTACTAAATGTGCCACTATTTATCCTCAGCCTGCGGATTGTTGGGCCCATGTTTGGGGTCAAGACGCTCTTCGGTTCCATTGCTATATCTGTGCTGGTTGACCTCATGAATCAAGTTGCCGTTTCCCTAACAACGGATCCGCTGCTGTCCGCTATCTATGGAGGAGGTATAGCTGGGATTGGTTTGGGGCTCGCTTTTAGGTTCGGTGGCTCAACAGGTGGCACAGATATGGCTGCTCAGCTGGTGGCTCGTTATCTCCCCATGAGTGTTGGCCAAGCTCTGCTGTTTGTAGATGGCATAGTAATTTTGCTGGCTGGTTTTGCTTTTGGCCCTGAATTGGCCTTATATGCACTCTTATCAGTCTTTGTAACCACAAAAGCCATCGACTTGATCCAAGAGGGGCAGAGCTATGCCAAAGCGGTCTTGGTGATTTCTGATCATTCGGAAGCAATTGCTAGGCGGGTTATGCAGGATATGGATCGGGGTGTTACGGGCCTACAAGCAAGAGGGTTATACACTGGCATTAACCGCGAGGTACTTCTGATTACCGTCGGCCGGACCGAGATTGCTAAGGTGAAAGACATTGTACGTGAAATTGATAGCCGCGCCTTTGTGGTTATCTCAGATGTGCACGAAGTCCTTGGTGAAGGATTCCGCCGCTTGTAGGCAAGATCGACTGTCCGGATTTGACATTGTAAGCTGGGGTGCAATGCAGTATAATTAGGATTAGTTATTGTTCTGCTTCTGCATTCATATTATTTTAAGGTAGAGAAAGATGGTGATGTGGTGAGCCGCAGACTGATTTGGAGTGCAGTTTTTCTGCTAGTGCTCTCGCTGTTAGTAGGGTATGGTTCGGCGTTCACCAATGCAGTTACGGGTGGAACAGAATTCCGCCTAAAAGAGCTGGGCACCGTGATAGACGTAATCGCCTTGGTTTCTACTCGTCATTATTTCCAGCCTGTGAGCACAATGGAACTGATTAAGGGTTATGTTGCTTCTGGAACAATTAATGGGATGCTCAGCCGAGCTTTAGATGATCCCTATACACGCCACATGGATCCAGCTGCCTACGAGAATATGATCAACAACACCACTGGTGTTTATGGTGGAATTGGCATCGTCGTGGGCATGCAGGAAGAGGGCTTGACCGTGGTGGCCCCGATCAAGGGTACGCCTGGAGAACGGGCTGGTTTGAGGCCAAATGATCGGATCATTGCCATCGACGGAAAAGAGACAACCTTCATGACCCTCGATGAGGCGGTCAGTATTATGCGGGGTGAAGAGAATACCCCTATCGATCTGACCATTCGTCGCGGCGAAGAGATTCTGGAAATCCACATCGTCAGAGAACTGATTAACGTGGAATCAGTTACAGAAGCAGAGATAATTGACTCTGAATACCAGATTGGGTATATCCAAGTGACCAACTTCTCTGATCGTACTTATACGGAGTTGGTTGAGGCTCTCGAGCGCCTTGATAATCAAGGTATGCGTGCCCTAATACTAGATCTGCGGAATAATCCTGGAGGAACACTGAATGCAGCGCTCTTGGTTGCAGATGAGTTTGTCAAGGATGCGCCGCTGGTTTATCTCGAAGATCGGGACGGCAACCGGCTGCCCTTTATGGCTGAGGCAGCAGGCACTCGTGAACCAATGCCGATCGTTGTACTGATTAACGGCAGCAGTGCTAGCGCCTCGGAGATTGTTGCTGGTGCACTGCGAGATAATGATCTGGCTGTTCTTGTGGGAACCACTACCTTCGGAAAAGGGTTAGTGCAGTCACTTTATCCGCTGCGGGATGGAAGCGCACTGACGATTACGGAACAAGGTTATCTGACTTCCGGCGGGCATAACATCAACGGCCAAGGTATTACTCCCGATATAATCGTGGAAGTCACTCCGGAAGAGGAAGAAGCGATCTATCTTGGTACTGCTGAGTATGATGCGCAACTCGAAAAGGGTTTGGAGGTTCTCCGCAGCCAGCTTGGGGTTTAGTATATAACTAAGTCTTGAACATCCTGGCGCGAGCCAGGATGTTTCCACATGGAGGTAGGATGATTGACGAACTTGTGGGATTTGGTACTGTTGGTCCTGCGAACGTTTCCCTTAATGATGACCGATCTTACCTATGTGCTCATCATTGGCGTAGTGTTCTTTTTCATCTACCGTCAATATCAGAAGGTTCAGGTCTATGAAAAGAGGTTGTTCGGTCTTAACCGCATCAATCCGCTGATCGAGACCTCTACGGCTATGATCTATGGACTGATTGGGGGGCTTCTTGCCACAGTTTTATTTGTTGGTCTGGGAGTTTCTTTGTCCGACAGCGGAATCGCCTACCTATGGATAACCGCTCTTTTACTGATGTTCATCCATCCGCGGTTTCTCTGCTTTTCTTATGCAGGAGGCCTGATTGGGCTTCTATCGCTGCTGATAGGATTTCCAGAGGTAAACATTCCATCGCTCATGGCTCTGGTGGCTATTCTTCATCTGGCTGAGTCTTTCTTGATAGCGGTAGATGGCCACCACACAGCGAGCCCCATTTACTTTAAACACGGCGACCAAGTGGTCGGCGGGTTTTCGCTCCAGAAATTCTGGCCGGTGCCCTTTGTGGCGTTGTTGGGCTTGATGATGCTCGATACAGGCATAGATCTTGACGTTGTCGCAATGCCCGATTGGTGGCCGCTTTTTTCTTCGTCAGTAGAGGTGCCCGAAGGCCATACCATCATCTACATGTTGTTTCCTGTGATAGCGGCCTTAGGCTACACTGATTTTGCCGTGGCTGAGCTGCCACGGGTCAAAGCTCGCCGCAGTGCCTTCTTCTTGTCCCTTTATAGCCTAACGCTGCTTGGCCTAGCTCTGTTGGCTGATCGCTATTCGTATTTAGCCGCAGCTGCAGTGCTCTTTGCTCCATTGGGTCATGAGCTTGTGATATACTTAGGTCAGAAGGGAGAAAAGACCAGGCCGCCAGTGTTTCAAACAGACAGCGGCGTGATGGTCCTGGCAGTACACCCGGATTCTCCTGCAGACAAGATGGGGCTTGGCCCCGGTGATGTCATTCGTTCGGTGAATGGCACAGAAGTGGAGAACTTACCAGAGCTGATTGATCAACTGTCGCCCTGGATTGTGGATCCGGTGTTTGAGGTAGAAAATGAATTGACTGCGGAAAGAACCCGCACTGTAACTTATCGGGGTAAGGTGCCGCCTTTAGGGATTATTCCTGCACCCCATCCCAGACAGCGCTTTTACATGCGGATGGGTGAACCTCCGTTGAAGCGGTTGTGGCAGAGATTGCGGCGGAAGAGGAAGTGACGGTTTGTGAGAGGCTTAGAGAAGAAACAGCGCCAGCACACTCCTGGGTTGATTTGGGCGGGTGTGGTTTTTGCATTAGCTTCTATTATTGGCATAATCTTGCTTTTTCAGTGGAATGATCTGCGAGCTGAGGAAAGCCAGGCCCATGTGCCCAGCTTCGTAGTGATGGAGCTTTCTCAGATAGACTTGGGTGTTGATTGGACGCAGTTTTGGCCGGATGCAGGCTTTCTTGTCTTAAGCAAGGAGGATGCTGCATCTAAGCATGCGGAGCGGGCGGGTGATCAACTCTTTACCTGGAACGAAGAAGTGGAGGAATGGTTTCTCGTACCCGCTCAACCTGGGGCCAGTCTCGATCAGGTTTTCCCGCAGCTGGTGGCTGATCTCTTATCCAAGGATCAGCGCGTAGTTTTGGAGCGGACAGCAGAGGGCTATTCACTTGGGTCGTTAGTTAGGCTGCCTGGTGCCAATCAGTATATTACCGCCAAGACGTGGAGGTTTTATCAAGTAAATCCCTTGGTAATGCGGAATGCTGAAGGCACTGAGCCTGCTGATGAACTCGCCAGCCAAGCACCACGCCTGGCAGTTGTAATCGATGATTGGGGCTATGATTCTCTTGCTGCTCGACAGCTCTTGGATTATCCGTTTCCGCTGACCATTGCAGTGCTGCCTTACATGCCTGCATCTGCTAAGATCGCCAACGCAGCTGCGGAAAAAGGGCATGAAGTGATTCTTCATCAGCCTATGGAGCCGCTGGATACGGCCATTAGCCCAGGCCCGGGCGCTATCTACTTAACCATGAACGAAGACGAGATCAGAACACAGCTGATGGCTAATCTTCAGCATTTACCTGTTGTTGCAGGATTAAACAACCATATGGGATCGAGGGCCACTTCAGATACTCGTGTGATGCAGAATGTGTTTGAAGTGCTGCGCGATACAGAATTGTTCTTCTTGGACAGCTATACTATTCATACCAGTGTCGCCGGACAGGTCGCAGAGGAATACGCCGTCCCTTACGCAGTTAACGATCTTTTTATCGACAATATCAACGAAGAAGAACAGATCATGTCTCAAATCCGCCAGGGGATAGAACTCGCACGGCGCAAGGGCAGTGCGATCATCATCGGTCATGTGCGGATTAATACAGCACAAGCCCTGTGGCGTATGCTTCCGGAGATTATAACCTCCGGTGTACAGCTTGTGCCCGTCTCTGCTCTGCTGCAGAACCACTAGGAGCTGTGATTCTGCTTGAATCTGTCGTGAGCTTCTTGGATGATCCGCAGAGCCGCCTGCTTGGGAAGCCAATCTCCCACGCGGGTTTTCTTTTTCTCTAGGTCTTTATAAACCTGGAAGAAATGAGTGACCTCTTTCAGGATATGGGTGGGAACATCATCTAGATCCTTTACCCAGTTCCACTGAGGATCGCTGATGGGTACACAGAGGATTTTCTGATCGGGGCCCTTCTCGTCCCACATTTCAAACATTCCGACGGGTTCAACACGAATATAGCATCCTGGAAATGTGGCTTCACCCACAAGGACCAGAGCGTCCAGTTCATCTCCATCTTCGCCAAGGGTTTCGGGGATAAACCCGTAATCTGCTGGATAGTGCACAGCAGAAAACAGCATCCTGTCAAGATAGATGCGGCCTGTTTCTGGATCGTACTCATATTTATTACGGCTGCCCCGTGGGATCTCGACCATTACCAATAAACTCACAGCTCTACCTCCGTTATCAAGAATTCTTCTCATATTGACGCGATTCGGTCATTTTGGTATGATAAACCAAGCGAACGAATGTTCCGCATATAGGGGAGCAAAGTTAAATTCGCCGTGATGGGGACATTTTCCTGGAAAACGCCTGACATTATGAAAGGGGGCCCTTTGGGTGCAGCGCAAGTTTGAAGTAGTATCAGATTTTCAGCCGGCTGGGGATCAGCCGAAAGCCATCAGTCAATTGGCGGATGGATTGCGCCGCGGCATGCCCTTTCAGACGTTATTGGGTGTGACCGGTTCGGGGAAAACTTACACAATGGCAAAAGTCATTGAAGAGGTGCAGAAGCCAACCTTGGTTATCGCACACAACAAGACTTTGGCGGCCCAGCTTTGTAATGAGTTCCGGGCCTTTTTTCCCCATAATGCGGTCCATTATTTCGTAAGCTACTATGATTACTATCAGCCGGAGGCGTATGTCCCGCAGAGCGATACTTATATTGAAAAGGACGCTTCGATCAACGATGAGATTGACCGTCTGCGCCACGCGGCCACCAGTGCTCTTTTTGAGCGGCGTGATGTGATCATAGTTGCCAGCGTATCCTGCATCTACGGCTTAGGTTCTCCTGAGGACTATGACGCTATGACGTTTTCTCTGCGCAGCGGTGAGTTTCGCGACCGGGATCATATCCTACGAAGGCTGGTTGGGATTCAATATGAACGCAATGACATCGGTTTTCGCCGGGGGACCTTCCGGGTGCGGGGCGATGTGATCGAGATTATCCCTGTCGGTAGTGAATCGGTTATTCGTATCGAGCTATTTGGTGATGAGATTGACCGTATCTTAGAGCTGGATCCGATTACGGGTGAGGTTCTGTCTGAACCAGATTCTATCTCAATCTATCCTGCGTCGCACTACATCACTCCTGAAGAGAAGCTGAAGCGGGCCATTGCCTCCATCGAAGAAGAGCTAGAGGACCGTCTGCGCGAACTGCGCGCTGAGAACAAACTCCTTGAGGCGCAGCGTTTGGAGCAGCGCACCCGCTACGATTTGGAGATGCTGAAGGAAGTAGGATACTGCCAAGGTATCGAAAACTACTCTCGTCACTTAAGTGGCCGCGCCCCAGGGGAGACACCTACGACACTGTTGGATTATTTTCCCAAGGATTATTTACTGATGATTGACGAGTCCCACCAGACAATTCCCCAGATCGGGGCCATGTATCACGGAGACCGTTCCCGTAAAGAGACGCTGGTAGAATATGGCTTCCGTCTGCCATCGGCCCTGGACAACAGGCCTCTGAAGTTTGAGGAGTTTGAGCAGCATCTCAACCAGGTCATCTTCGTTTCGGCAACTCCTGGACCTTATGAGAAAAAACACTCGGTGCAGATCGTGGAACAGGTAATTCGGCCCACAGGGTTGGTAGACCCAGAAGTCATTGTGCGGCCGTCTCGCGGACAGATCGATGATCTGCTCGATGAGATTGAGGAAGTCATAAGCCGCAATGAGCGCGTCTTGATCACTACCTTAACGAAAAAGATGGCCGAAGACTTAACCGGATACCTAACTGATGCTGGCATCAAGGTAAGGTATCTCCACTCAGATATTGAGACACTCGAGAGAATCTCCATTCTTCGTGATCTGCGCTTAGGTGTCTTCGATGTCTTGGTAGGTATTAACCTACTTAGAGAAGGCCTAGACCTGCCGGAGGTTTCGCTGGTTGCTATTCTAGATGCAGACCAGGAGGGGTTCCTCCGTTCAGAGACATCGCTGATCCAGACAATTGGCCGAGCGGCCAGGAATGCTGCTGGACGCGTCATTATGTATGCGGATCGTATCACAGACTCGATGCAGCGTGCGATTGATGAGACAAATCGCCGGCGGGCGATTCAGCTGGCATATAACCAGAAAATGGGTATTACACCTCAAACCATCCGCAAAGCTGTGACTGACATTGCCCAGGAGATCGAGGAAGCTCGGGTGGCAGAGGAGAAGCCAGCCTACGATGCAAAGAAGAGGTTCGCTTCATTGAAGGATGCCATCGAGTATATTCGCGAGCTCGAAGACGAGATGTTTGCTGCGGCTAAGGAACTGAACTTCGAGAAAGCCGCACAGCTGCGGGATGAAATCCAGGAACTGCGCACAGAAATGGGGTTATCAGTTTGAGTAGAGACAAGATGCTGCGAATTCAGGGTGCACGCCAGCACAATTTGAAGAACATAGATTTGGAAATCCCCCGAGATAAGCTTGTGGTAATTACTGGCCTATCTGGTTCGGGTAAGTCCAGCTTGGCCTTCGACACCATATATGCCGAGGGGCAGCGGCGCTACGTTGAATCACTCTCTGCCTATGCACGCCAGTTCTTGGGCCAAATGGACAAGCCCGATGTGGATATGATCGAAGGCCTATCGCCAGCGATCGCCATCGATCAGAAGACAACCAGCAGGAATCCCCGATCGACCGTCGGTACCGCGACGGAGATTTATGACTATCTGAGACTGCTATTTGCTCGCATTGGACGGCCTCATTGTCCGAACTGTGGTAAGCCCATCACTCAGCAGACAGTTGAGCAAATTGTGGATCAAGTTATGACGCTTCCCGAACGGACCAGGATCCAGGTACTGGCTCCAGTGGTGCGGGGCCGCAAGGGTGAGCACCGCAAACTCTTAGAAGAAATCCGCAAAGACGGGTTTGTACGCGTCAAGATTGACGGTGAGTTGATGGAAGTTGATTCTGAGATCAATCTTGAGAAAAACAAGAAACACGATATATCGATCGTTGTCGATCGCCTAGTCGTCCGTGACGATATCGAGGGACGCTTGAGCGACTCGATTCAGACAGCACTCAGCAGGGCCGAAGGCATCGTCATTATTGACATCATCGATGGGGAAGAGTTGGTCTTCAGTTCGAAGTTTGCCTGCGTGGACTGCGGCATTTCTATGGAAGAGCTTACTCCGCGGATGTTCTCCTTTAACAGCCCCTTTGGGGCCTGCCCTGTTTGCGATGGCATCGGGAGCAAACAGGAAATCGATCCAGAATTAGTCGTCGATCCAGAGCTTTCCCTGGAAGATGGGGCCCTGATTCCGTGGCGGAACAGCAAGAGCCGCTGGCTATCCGCCATCTTCGATAGTGTATGCGCCAAGTACAATATCCCTCAGGATGTGCCATTTGCAGAGCTTGACGAGCAGCATCAGAAGATTCTGCTTTATGGCACCGGCGATGAACCAGTGCAGTTCCTGTATGTGAACCAGGCTGGGCGTGAGCGGGAGTTTGAGTCTACCTACCAAGGGGTAATACACTGGTTGGAGCAGCGTTATCGGGAGAGCACCTCAGACTATGTGCGGATGGATGTGGAGCAATATATGAGCGTCCAGACTTGTCCTGCCTGCCAGGGCAAGCGTCTCCGCCCCGAGATTCTGGGTGTGACAGTAGGTGGCCTGAATATCATCGAAGTGACAGAGATGTCTGTCAAAAAGTGCCAGAAGTTCTTCGAAGAGCTGGAGCTCACGGACAGGGAAAACCTGATTGGACACCAGATTCTTAAGGAGATCCGTGCTCGCCTTGGGTTCCTGGTCAATGTGGGCTTAGACTACCTGACCCTTGATCGAGCTGCGGGCACTTTGTCGGGTGGTGAAGCACAGCGGATCCGCTTGGCAACTCAGATTGGTTCGGGCTTGGTGGGAGTCCTTTATATTCTCGATGAGCCCAGCATTGGCTTGCATCAACGGGACAATCACAAGCTACTCGAAGCGCTGCAGCGGCTGAGAGACTTGGGTAACACCTTGATTGTGGTAGAGCACGATGAGGATACAATGCGGGCGGCAGACTGGATTGTCGACATGGGCCCTGAAGCGGGCAGCCGCGGCGGCCGTGTGGTGGCTCAGGGTACATTCAACGATATCTGCGCAGAGCCGAAGTCGATTACGGGGCAGTATTTGTCTGGAGCCAAGGCTATTCGGATACCCGAAAAGAGGCGAAAGCCCAACGGCAATTGGCTGCGTATCAAGGGTGCTCGGGAGAACAACCTAAAGAATATCGATGTGGAATTCCCGATGGGTGTTTTCGTTGCGGTCACGGGGGTATCTGGTTCGGGTAAAAGTACCTTAGTCAACGAAATTCTGTACAAACGGCTTAGTAAAGAACTATATCGATCTAATGCTAAGCCGGGCAGACATGATGCCTTAGAAGGCCTCGAGCATGTCGATAAGGTTATTGAGATTGACCAATCACCGATTGGGCGTACACCGCGTTCAAATCCCGCTACCTATACAGGTGTGTTTGATCATATCCGTGATGTATTTGCCCTCACAAATGAAGCGCGGATTCGGGGCTACAAGAAAGGCCACTTTAGCTTCAATGTAAAGGGCGGACGCTGTGAGGCCTGTAAAGGCGATGGAATTATTCGGATTGAGATGCACTTCTTGCCTGACGTATACGTACCGTGTGATGTCTGTAAGGGGAGCCGGTACGCTCGGGAAACTCTTCAGGTCAAGTATAAGGGCAAATCCATTGCGGACGTACTCGACATGCGGGTAGAGGAAGCGCTGGAGTTCTTCAAGAACATCCCGAGAATACACCGCAAGATTCAAACCTTGTACGATGTGGGCCTGGGCTACATTAAACTTGGGCAGCCAGCCACAGAATTATCAGGTGGTGAGGCGCAGCGTGTTAAACTGGCAACTGAGCTGAGCCGCCGGAGTACCGGCCGGACGGTCTATATTCTTGATGAGCCCACGACTGGCCTGCACTTCGAGGATATCCGCCGGCTCCTGAATGTGCTGCACCGTTTAGTAGACAATGGCGATACAGTGATCGTGATTGAACACAACCTAGATGTGATCAAGACGGCTGACTATATCATAGATCTGGGCCCTGAGGGTGGCGATGGTGGCGGCACGATTGTGGCTGCCGGTACTCCGGAAGAGGTTGCAGAAGTTCCTGAATCTTATACCGGTCAGTTCCTAAAGCAAGTCCTCGCCGATCCTCGCGGCCGCATACACGCCCTAAAGGTGGATGCGTAATGTCTCTGGAACACAAGTTGGCTACCCTACCGACCCGGCCTGGGGTTTACCTCATGAAAAATGAGGCGGGGGAGATCATCTATGTCGGCAAGGCAAAGAACCTCCGCAACCGCGTGCGCTCTTATTTCCAGAGCTCGCGGGATCATTCACCTAAGGTTCGGGTGATGGTGAGCCATATTTCAGACTTCGAGTACATTGTGACCGACTCGGAAGTCGAAGCGCTCATATTAGAGAACAACCTAATCAAGGAACACTCGCCTTGGTATAATGTGCGCCTAAAAGATGATAAGACCTATCCGTATATCAAGGTAACGCTTTACGAGGACTTCCCCCGCGTGCTCCTTGTGAGGCGCCGGTTGAATGATGGGGCAAGGTACTTTGGGCCCTATACTGACAGTAAAGCAGTACGGGAAACCTTGGCCTTTCTACGTGCGATTTTCCCGATCCGGACTTGCCGGAAGGAGATAAGACCAGGAGCATCTGACCGCCCCTGCCTGAACTACCATTTGGGCAGATGCTTAGCCCCGTGCGCAGGACTTATTTCGGTGGAAGATTACCGAGCGATGATCGGTGAAGCAATCGCCTTCTTGGAAGGCAAGGTTGACCATGTACTTCCTTCTCTCACCAAGAAGATGCAGGAAGCCGCTGAAAAACTAGAGTTTGAGAAAGCCGCACGACTGCGCGACCAGATCAGGGCAATCGAAAAGATCGCTGAGCAGCAGAAGATTGTGGCAGCGCATTCTGAGGATCAGGACTTTTTAGGTTACGCGCGGATTGCCGACTTGGCATGTGTGCAGGTATTCTTTGTGCGTGAGGGTAAACTGGTCGGTAGGGAGCACTTCCTGTTAGACTGTTCTCCTGAAGAAGATGAGGCTGAGATTCTGAAAGCGTTTATCGAGCAGTTCTATGCTGAAGCTGCTTTTGTCCCCAAATCGATATTTCTCCCCCTGGAAGTGGGAGAACAGGATGTGTTGGAGAGTTGGCTGAGCGAACTGCGAGGAAGCAGAGTCCGTATGCATGTACCAAAGCGTGGGACGAAGAAGCAGCTTGTCGATATGGTGATGGAGAATGCCCGCACGGTACTTCAGGTCGTTCGCAGCCGTGCAGAGCGCCAAGAAGCGGATATTAACGAAGCGCTGCGGCAGTTGGAGGAAGTGCTGGAGCTGGATGGCCTGCCTGAGCGCATCGAGGCTTATGACATCTCGCACACTCAAGGTAGTGAGACGGTGGCTTCTATGGTTGTTATGTTGAACGGAAGATTGGCTGGGGATGAGTACCGGCGCTTCCGCATTCGCAGTGTGCAAGATGAGCCTAATGATTACCTTTCTATGCAGGAAGTTATCCGCAGGCGGTTTACGAGAGGGCTCAAGGAGCAAGAAGAAGGGGAAGACGGTAAGTTTGCACGCTTTCCTGACCTTGTAGTGATAGACGGTGGGAAGGGGCAGCTCAATGCTGCTATCGCAGTCCGCGATGAGCTTGGCTTAGATATTCCTTTTATTGGTCTGGCGGAACGCTTGGAAGAGGTCTTTGTAGAAGGTCAGTCTGACCCCGTGAACCTGCCTAGAAATACGAAGGGTTCACTGCTCCTTCAGCGGATTCGTGATGAAGCTCATCGTTTTGCACTGACTTACCACCGCAACCTCAGGGGTAAGGCCAGTCGCCGGTCAATTCTTGACGATGTTCCTGGTATTGGCCCCAAACGCAAAAAAGCACTACTGCGCCATTTTGGTACTGTGAAAGCTATTCGTCAGGCAAGCGTTGATGAGCTGTGTCAGGTCGAAGGAATAAACCGTAAGGTAGCAGAAGAGATTTATCAATATATGCACGGAGCCGAGGGTGAGGCATAAAGCCTTCCTCGGCTCTTTTTCGTATTTGGGATACTAAAAATGCCATGTGACTCCAACAGTTACCCCAGAGTAGCTGGAACTAGTTTCAGGAAGTTCAATGGTCTCCTCGGGTTCTGAAGAAGAGAATCTGAACTTATCAAGACTGTATGCTCCACCCTGCATCCCCAGCCGAATCGAATAATCCTCTGCGAACAGGTATTCAAAGCCCAACTGGTAGTGGTAGTGGCTGCCGCCGATGTTTTTCCTCGAATCATCTTTTTCCGTGTATTCCCAAGAGTACCATGGTGCAGCACTGAGGTAGGCATCGGCAGTAAACTTGTCGCCAAGGGTGAACTGGGCAATCGCTTGACCAGCAAACCCCTTACCTCCCAAGGAGAGCTGTGTGTTGTCGCGTAGATCTTGATCCTTTAGTGTAACCCAGGTCATGCTGTAACCCAGGCCGCCGTACAGTTTGAGGCCGGTGTCCTTAAGAAAGAGATAATTGGCGCCAAACTGTAGATTGGAGCGGCGGTGTATCCCCTTCTGGGAATTCTCCTGGGGCTCTTCTTCGCCATCAGCGGTCACGCTCACATTCAGGCTGTTGCTGCTGGTGAAGCTAGCGCTAAACAACAGATCGTCGTGTGCATATGTACCAAGGGCCACTGCTGACCATTCTGTTGTCTTGGCGTTCTTGGCATCAAGAATCTTCCCGTAACTGGTGCCCCCGTACCCCAACTGTGTCTTAACATCAATCTGGGCACTGCCAACTGCAGCTAAACTCAAAACAAGGACGGCTGTCAATACTGCAACCCAACTCTTTCTTGCCACGCATCGCACTTCCTTTCGTGTGATTAGTCGCAAATACCAAGGTTATATAATCTACTATTCGTAACGCTCCTGCCGAATATGGGCAGGAACGACCCTTCCCTTAGAGAATACCAAAAATAACAAAAAATTCAAAGGGGGAAACTGGATTTGAAGCGTTACTCAACAGTAGCAATGTGCTTATTGTTCGTTCTAGCATGGGCCAACCTGGCTTCAGCAGTCTCTTTCACAGCTGATGGTGCCTTCGTACTGGGCAATAGCGGTTCCACAAAGGTACGGGGTTTTGTTGCCGGGGTAGAAGGAGAGGTCTACTCCAATATCTTCCTTGAGGGACGCTTC
>JAAYMS010000115.1 GCA_012521295.1 Bacillota bacterium | reverse complement strand
TCTGCGCCCATAGCGATCATTTCTTCATGGATGATTTCCTTTGCTGCTTCTGGGTTGTAGGCATACTTAAGCTCGAGTTCGCGAGCTTTTTCTACAACACGGGAATAATCCGCAAAGGAGCTGTTCAACAGAGTATACTTCGGTACAGCAAGACCGCCATAGATCTCTTGAGCGATATAATCCCGGTCAATCAGCATATTAGTCGCTTCGCGAACTCTGCGGCTGCTGAGAGGATTAAGGCGCCCATCGTTAAAGTTCGGTCCTACAGGGTTAAAGGTGATTTCGGTATAGGAACCGAAAACCTGGAAGTAATCAAGAAATGGATCAGTTACTACAGTGTTAAAGGCAGTTACGTCAGATGATGTGGATGCCCAAATATCGATGTCCCCAGCTTGGAGACGAGATATGGCTGTTGTAACTGCGCTTTCCTCGACAATCATGACTTCGTCCACCCATGCGCCGGTGCGTGTCTCTGCGAATGCAGTAAACGAGAGAGCTGCTGCCAGCACTAAAGCGAGAAAAACTGTCAGCTTACGCTTCATTTTGGATTCTTCACCTTCCTCATATGTGTTTTTCCTTCACTGTTTGTTTTCCCCTACGCCACTTTCGTCCAACAGTCACAGCCTCGCTCTAAACCACCTCCCAGGCTGATTCCGAATGGAATTCTTACCAAAATGGACAGGTAAGAAACTTAATAGTGATAGTTCGACCCGGAATACGAAATCCCTTCTTTAACCTGCCCCTTTTTTATAAAAATCGAACAAGGCCCAGCTAAAAAACGGACAAAAATCGTGTTGGAGCGGGTCTTTAGGGCAGGAATTATTGTCTATGCCCTTGAACTTACATCAAAACGCTCGATGAGGAGGCTATATATAAATGAAGAGTGTCAGCCAGAATTGGGATTTGAACTCCCTGTTTCCTGGTGGAAGTTCATCGGAATCTTTTTCATCATATCTTATATTGTTGCGGAGCAAAATTCAAGAGTTACATGCTAACACAGTGCAGAATCGGGGCGAGGCAGACCCTCAGAGCTGGGCAAATCTGATTAATTTATTTCAAGAAGTGCACGTTCGTTTGCGGCAGGCTTCGGCCTTTGTTAGTTGTCTGACAGCCCAGGACGTGCAGGATCAACAAGCTCAAAAACTCGGGGCTGAAGTTAGTCAGCTGAGGGCAGAGCTTGGTTCGATTGCCAATCTTATCGAAGAACAGACGCTTCAACTGAGTGACGCAGAGTGGGAGAAGATTATCGTACATCCGGAACTCGCAGCCGTTGAGTTTTCGTTGAACGAAATGCGTACTCAAGCGCGGGAACGCATGTCTGCAGAAAAGGAAATGTTGGTAAACTCCCTTTCGGTCGATGGGTATCATGCTTGGAGTGAGCTTTATAACAGTAAGATTGTAGCCCGAATGAGCATCCCAATGGAGATTGACGATGACGTTAGAGTCATGTCTGTTGGGCAGGTCGCAAATTTGTTTGCACATGCTGATCGGGAAGTTCGTAAACAGGCTTTTTCTAAATATGAAGAAGCATGGGCTGAGCAAGCTGAACTGTGTGCCGCGGCTTTGAACCATTTAGCTGGATTTCGGCTGAGTGTATACAAAGCAAGGGGTTGGGACTCTGTTTTGAAAGAACCTCTTATGATCAACAGAATGTCTCGGGAAACCCTCGATGCAATGTGGGCAGCGGTAGAAGGCAGTAAGTCTCGTTTGAAAGATTATCTCCAGTGTAAGGCGGAGCTCTTAGGGGTCGACGCGCTGGAATGGTATGATGTTGGTGCACCGATTGGTAAGAGCAGCCGGGTTTACAGCTTTGATGAGGCAGCGCAGTTTGTTATTGATCAGTTTGGGAAGTTCAGCTCCGATATGGCTCAACTTGCCGAAAAAGCGCTGACGGAACGGTGGGTAGAGGCAGAAGACAGGCCTGGAAAGCGCCCGGGCGCCTTCTGCACTAGTTTTCCTGAGTCAAAGGAATCTCGGGTATTTATGACGTTCAGCGGTTCGGCAGATAATCTGTTTACGCTAGCGCATGAACTTGGCCACGCTTACCACGGAAGCGTTCTGCGGGATATGCCTCCCATGACTCAGCGTTACGCGATGAACGTTGCTGAGACAGCTTCTACTTTTGCGGAGCTGGTCGTGGCTGATGCTGCTATCCGGGCCGCATCGACAGATGAAGAACGGTTGGCCCTCTTAGACAGCAAGATTGAACAGAGCACAGCTATGTTCATGAATATCCGCGCTCGTTTCTTGTTCGAAACGCGCTTTTACGAAATGCGCAAAAAAGGACTGTTGGGTGTAGACGAACTAAATGCGCTCATGGAAGAAGCACAGCGCGAAGCATATGCTGACAGCCTAAAGTCATATCATCCACATTTCTGGGCCTCAAAGCTTCACTTTTATATAACTGGGGTTCCATTTTATAACTTCCCATACACATTCGGATATTTATTGAGTCAAGGCCTGTATGCACGAGCACAAGATGAAGGCGCAAGTTTTGCGGCGAAGTACGCAGACCTGCTGCGTGATACGGGACGAATGACTGTGGAAGAACTGGTCAAAACGCATTTGGGTGAAGATCTAACCAAGCCGGAATTCTGGGAAAAGGCCGTCGAGAACAGTCTCAAGGACGTAGACGAGTTCTTGGTATTGGCTGGGAGATAGATGCATCAAACCCACAATGAGATCCGCTGCAACTTGTGATATAATACCCTCGTGTTAAAGGGGGGATGAGGATGGCCGTTTGCGTAAACTGCCGACATCATGGCCTCTGCGTGCACCGAGTCGCCATCTTTTCGCCGCTGTCGGCGGAAGAGTCGCACCGTGTCGCGGAGTTGATTGTCCATAAGGAGTATCACAAGGGCGACTTTATCATGACAGAAGGTGAGCAGCTTTCGCGGCTGGTTATTGTGCAGGAAGGCCAGGTAAAGGCTTTCCGCAGCACTGCTGATGGTAGAGAACAGATACTTTACATCTTTTCTAGCGGTGATTTCTTTGGAGAAAAGAACCTGCTGCGCAATCAACCCGCCTCGTACAGCGTGCAGGCACTTGTAGATACTTGCCTCTGTATGATCAGCAGATCTGATTTCCAGCAGCTTCTGCGGGCTCATCCGGAGATCGGAATGAAGATTATGGAAGAGCTCTGCCGGCGGTTGGAAAGGTTGGAGACGGCTGTAGAAAGCCTAGGGGCTCGCGATGGCGACGCTCGCGTGAGTAGTGTGCTGTTGGAATTTGCGGAACGTTACGGCGAAGAGCATCCTCGTGGGGTCTTGGTGAGACTGCCGCTCAGCCGCCAGGGGATCGCGGACTATGTTGGGCTCACGCGAGAGACGGTCAGCCGCAAACTGAGCTCTCTCCAGGCCGAAGGAGTAGTGGAGCTCATTGGGAACAAAAAGCTTCTAATAATAGATAAGACAGCTTTAGAGATGGGCTCTTCTCAAGATTAGGCAACCGCTCAGAAAACTCTGGGCGGTTTTTTTCAAACTATGACACGGATCACAGTTTTTTCTCCTGGTCTTGCTTATCATCTTAAGTGACAAGCGAAACTAAGGAGGACATCAACATGCGCAGCGAACTTAATTCCGTAAAAGTAGCAGAAAACACTTATTGGGTCGGTATTGTTGACGACCGAAAGGTACCTTTTCACCGACTAATTCTAGAAAAGGGGACAACCTACAACAGCTACCTGATGATGACTGAAAAACCCACTCTTATTGATACCGTAGATATCGCCTTCGGCCGTGAGTTTGTAGAGCAAATGAGTAGTCTGATGGATCTAGACGAACTGGCTTATATAGTCATAAACCATGTGGAACCAGATCATGCTGGTGCTCTTCCGGCTTTGTTAAGGAAGGCCACGAATGCAGTAATCGTGACAACATCACTTGGCGCTGAACTTCTTAAAGACATGTTCCGCATTAAGAATAGAGAGTTCCTAATAATTAAGGATGGGGACTCATTGGATATAGGGGGCAAGACTCTGCAGTTCTTCGAAACACCTTATCTGCATACGGCTGAGACTATGATTACCTATGCGGTAGAAGATAAAACCTTGTACCCGTGTGACCAGTTCAGCACTCACATGGCTGCACATGAACTGTTTAATGACTTGGCACAGGAAGATTACCTGCCTGACTTCGAAACCTACTATAAACTAATCATGGGGCCTCACCGCCCATATGTCCGGAAGATGTTAGAGAAAATCGCTGGTTTGGAGATTAACATGATCGCTCCTTCCCACGGATATATCCTGCGGGAAGATCCCCAGAGGTTCATATCCCTGTACGATGAAATGAGCACCCTGTCCACATCAGGCGAGACTAAGAAAGTCACTATCGTGTACTCCACAATGACAGGAAATACACGTAAGCTGGCTCAGCAGTTAGCCGAAGCAATTGCCGATTACGGTATGGTAGTGGATGAGTATAATCTAAGAGATGCTGACCTGAAGGAAGTGGCTGACTCAATCCGTTCTTCGGATGGGCTTTTGGTGGGAAGTTCCACCCGTTATGCGGACATGGTCGGCGACATTGAGAAGCTTCTTCAAGAGCTGGCAGAGTCTGAAATGCGGAGAATTCCTGCGGCCGCATTCGGTTCTTATGGTTGGAGCGGGGAGGCAACCCTGCATATTGAAAACTATCTGGAACAAGCGGGATTCCAAGTCATCAACGAACGTCATCTTCTCGGAAACCACGGTTATGACATGTCTCTCTTCCCACTACGGGTGAAGTTCATTGATGAGAAGGCCCTCGAGAGAGCTCGCCAAGCAGGAGAGCTCTTTGGCGAGAAGGTCTTGACATACACAGCTTAATCGATGAAGCAGCGTCTGTGAGAACCAGGAGAACAGATGATTGACAAGGGAGACTCGCAGTGTTACGCTTAATAAGTGAGTAAAAGGGAGTAACTGGTGCGCTCGGCGCAGCTCCGCATCAACATCGTGGCAGGTCTGCCTGGTGCGGAGGACGGTTTAGGTTCCGGTGAGACTTTTACGGTTTGCATGCCGTAAAAGTCTCTTTTTTAATGCTCTGCTTTGGTTACTCTATTGAAGAAGAAAGGAGAATGTCACGTATGCAACAGCGTCTCTGGCACACATTGCCGGCAGAAGAGGTGTTCCAGACGGTTGACTCATCATCTAGTGGACTAACCAGCAGCACCGCCAAGACTCGCCTAGAAGAATATGGCCCCAACCAGCTTACTTCAGGCGAGAAGAAGACACTTCTCAGCATTTTTTTATCGCAGTTTGCAGACATGATGATCTGGGTTCTGCTGGGTGCCGCTCTTATCTCTGGCCTGTTAGGCGAATGGGTGGACGCAAGTATCATTCTAGCCGTGGTAGTTCTGAACGCCATTCTCGGGACTGTGCAGGAGAGCCGAGCTGAAGCAGCGTTGGAGGCTTTGAAGAAGATGGCCGCTCCCGCTGCAAATGTTGTACGGGATGGAATACCACAGACAGTTCCAGCTTCAGAACTTGTCGTTGGTGATATTGTGCTCTTGGAGGCAGGAGACAGCGTACCAGCTGATCTTCGCCTTATTGAAAGCGCTGCACTTAAAGTTGAGGAAAGCGCCTTGACTGGAGAATCGGTTCCGGTAGACAAAGCACCTGACCCCTTAACGGATGAAAACGCACCTCTCGGGGATCGCCTAAACATGGCCTATATGGGGACTGCAGTGACATACGGACGGGGAACAGG
>JAAYMS010000114.1 GCA_012521295.1 Bacillota bacterium | reverse complement strand
GCGTGTGCGGGGTAGACGTCCCCCCCGTATGGGAATTTTAGAATCGAAAAGGTCGATCCCCGCGTGTGCGGGGTAGACGGGCCTGTGTGATCGGGAAAAAGGCGTGTGTAAGGTCGATCCCCGCGTGTGCGGGGTAGACCCTAAAAAACAATTCTGAAAATTCTCCCCTACTTCCAAATCCTACATTTCATGTTCGTTTCGATTTGACGAAATCCTTCAGGGACCTACACCATCCTGCAATTTATGGCAATAATTGTCTCAAAATGAAGGAAATTCCACTTAACGCATAGAAATGCGAAATTAATATTAAGCACGTGTCGGTGCGTAACTAATTCTTCGGATTTTATATTTTTACTTAGAAAGCGGGGTGTTTGCTTGCATGGATGTCCTAGCAGTCGTCGATACCCCTTCCATCAAAAAGTACGTCTTCGAGACTCCTCACCTGGTAGACATCGAAGGAGCAAGTGCTCTTCTTGATCGTCTCAACCGCATTGAACTCCCTAAGCTGCTTGCCGAGACAGATGTCCAGACAGTGTATGCCAATGGGGGCAGTGGGCAGTTCATCTTTCGTGACAGTACAATAGCTGAAGCAGAAGAAATGCTCCGGCGGGCGGAAGGGCTGTACAGCGAGGCAACGAACGGTGGTGCTGCTCTGGCCTGGGCTGCAGTGCCCTATGAGGGTAGCTACAATGCTGTTGTGCAGGCAGCCTTTGCCAAGCTCCGAGCGAAACGCGATCTGAGTGCACCACTCAGTGCAGAGTCTTTTCTCCCTTTGGTCAAGCTTTGTGAGGCCTGCCATTCTCGGCCCGTCAGTCAACTGTATCGCATTCCAGAGAGCATTTGGCTGTGTTCCATCTGTGCCACGAAGCGGCGCACTGCACACGCTATTCGCCATGGACACGATGATACCCGTTTTGGCCTGTGGTACCAGTTCGAAGACTTCCTGGGATACAAAGTATCTCGGCCCCAGAAGCTCCCTGATATCGCTGATCGTATAGCACTCATTTATGCCGACGGTAACGCAATGGGGAGGCGCATCCGTCAGATCACCACACCTGAAGATTACAGAACGTTTTCCGAAGCAGTAGACAAAGCAGTCAGAGAAGCCTGTTACACAGCTCTAGAAGACCTCGTGACGGGTAATGAGCGAAGCGCTGAGATTTCCGCGAGCATTTTGCTCCTCGGCGGGGATGACCTCGTCGTTGTGGTTCCTGCAGACAAGGGGTTGCAGATAGCCTATAAGATCGGCAGGACCTATGAAGAGCTAACCCATGAGTATTTAGGCGACTTCCTCAAGCGAAATGGTATGGGTACCAAGCTCACCCTTTCCTTCGGTGTTGCGATAAGCAGGCACAGTCATCCTTTTGAGTACTTGATCGATGCTGCCCAGCAGCTTCTGGCTTCTGCCAAGGTTAGGGGAACCAACATCAATCCTGACGATCCACCCTCGTGTATTGATTTCCACCTGGCACAGACCACATCACACGTAGATATCGAGTGTGCGAGGTCCCATTATGGCCATCTAGGTACAGAAGGGCACTACAAACCTACGAGGCGTCCTTATACGCTCGAAGACCTAGAAATACTGACACGAGTAGCAGCCCACCTGAAAAATGAGAACTATCCCACCTCTCAGCTTAATGCCTTGTATGAGTCCTTGTTCTCTACACCGGCTCAGGCTGAGATGATCGCCAGGGAGATCTGGGCCCGCAACAAGGACAAGGCACGTAAAGCCTTGCGCACAGCAATGGAGATGGCCAACTGCTTCTCGCCATTACCCTGGTCTCCTGAAGGTGACACTATTCTTTCAGAACTTGTGGAGTTCTATGATTTATTGCCCGAAAGGCCACTTAGGGGTGATAACAGTGCATAAACTGATTGTCAAATACGAAATGCACTTTGAAGGCCCTTGGCATATCGGCTCTGGCCAAGATCGGGGCTTAGTGGACAGTGCCGTAATCCTGCAGCGGATTCCGCTGGATAATGGAAAGGTGGAGTATCGCCCTGTTATTCCCGGATCAACTGTGAAAGGCAGGCTTCGTACAGCTTGTGAGGACATAGCTGTTCTGCTGGGCTTGGATGTTATTGACCCCCACGACGACGGCCCCGGATCGCTGCCCGCCTTTACTCCACATAAATCTAGTGGTTATATCGTCAATCGCTTGTTCGGCAGCAGGTTCGCGGGTGAGTGCCTATTTGTCAGTGACGCAGTGTGGCAGGGCGAGTACCATGACCAACTCAACCGCCAGCCCCGCACCGGAGTGAGCCTGGATCGTCTCACCGGTACTGCAAAGCCAAAACATCTCTTTCATATAGAGACCGTGTTGGGCGGTACTTTGGTGGGGAGTATTGAGGCGTTTCATCATGCGGAGGATCTAATGGCTGAGTCAGGGTTTCCTTCAGAATATGCTCTATTGCTACTGGGGCTCCAATCGCTCAAACAGCTTGGAGGAAAGCGCTCCATTGGGTGGGGCCAGGTCAGCACACGCATCATGTCAGTAACCTATAATGACCAGCCAGTGGAAGAGGAAATTTGGCGTAATCCAGAAGTTCTAGCATTGATTGAAAACTGGGATGGGGGTGCAAAATGAAGCGATTTCGTGTAACTGCACTTGCCCTTTCGCCGGTAGTTATTCCCGTTGAAGGTTTTATAACAGGCTCTTCATTTCGAGGGGCTCTGGCATATCAGTATTTACGCTCCAATGGGTTCCCAGATCCCAACAAGGATGAGCTTTTCCAACGCGCCTTTGTGAAGGAAAGGCTGCTCGCTGCACCTCTCTATCCCGGGCATTCCGTTCTTCCGCTAACTTCACTCTCCTGCAAACGTAATCCAGGTTTCCGTCGAGGAGGTTCTTCTGGGCCCCATGGCGTTATCGATCTTCTCTGGTCTAAGATTGCTGATGCACCGCGTCCTAACAGCTGCCCTGTGTGCGGCCAGGACCTCAAGGGACTACACGGCTTTTACAGCGAAAACACGCAGCAGAAACCATTTACTGTTCTAGAAACACATGTGGGGATTGACCGTGTAAGCAGGACTTCTGCTGACGGCGTACTGTATACTCTCCATACCCTTGAGCCAGGGGAAAAGCTCTATGGAGTTGTGTACGTCTTAGATGACGATCTAGAACCGCTCTTGGCGGAAAGAGTCTACTGCGGCGCAGAGAAAACGCGGGGGCGTGGTTTGTTACGGCTAACATGGGAAGAAGAGCAGATTCCGACGGAGGAAGAACGGCAGAATGCCTGGCTCTCTTGGAACGAGGAGCTGCGAATAAGGATTTCCGATAATAAAGAGGATTTCTACTTCACTCTCACCCTTGACAGTGAAACTATTATAGTTGACCGTTTCTTGCGGCCTTCCACAGATCCGGCTGATGCTGTTTCGTGGCTGCCGAAGTGCCATCCTGGAGCACAAAAGAGTTTCGGCCGCGGGACTCTGCGCTTCATCACAGGTGCGAGTCAATCTCAGCTGATCAAAGGCTGGAACAGTGCTCATGGATTGCCCAAGGAACAGGATATCGCCACTGGGCGCGGTTCGGTATTCTGCTATTCATTCCAGGGAGATGATACCGATCTAGCCGCTTTGATACATGAGCTGTACATTCTCGAATTAGAGGGTATGGGTCTACGGCGCGGTGAGGGATTTGGACGGCTGTCGATTAGTAGTCCATTCCATGCTGCATTTTCGGAGGTGAGATGAGATGCTGGCCAGGCAGATAGATGTATATGCCGAAATGGATCGCTTTCTCGATGAACAGTGGCCGAAGAGCCGAGGCAGAGGGGAAATGCTTTACGAGGTCTTTGGAGGACGAGAGAGCACGGGCATGTCCCAGATGCGAAACCTCCAGAACATTGTGGTTACCGCACCGCGGTTTTATGACATTGCGGACTACATTAAGAACCAGATGGGCAAGGAAGCGGAGCCAGACAAATGTCCTGATAGGAAGTCGACTCGGTACTGGACCCGTACGATCAACGGGGCGCTGCTGGGCACCCTGCTCCTCAACGATCTGGATGCCCTTTTAGATAAGGCCCATGAACTTGCTGAGTCTTATCCTGAGAGTGATCCATACAATCTGGCGTTGTATTTGGCTCGGGGATGGATTAGGCAGATCATGGCTGAGTACCTTTATCAGCGGGCACTGCAGGAGGAATGAACATGCTCACCCCACAAGAAGATGCCGTGCTCTACAGACTGGCGTGTCGTCTGGTGGAACGGTTTTTTGATGGTTACCGCGGTCAAATAAGGTATCTCCCGGCAACAAGCCAGATGTACAGCTTTTTAGCCTATGCCAGAAACTACTCGCCAGAACGGGTTATGGACGAGTTTGTACGTCAGCAAAGGCTGCGAGCTGAAAAATCAGGCAAAGCGAGTCTAAGAGCTTGGTACGGGGCTCTTGAACAAGACTTTCGCCACGGACAACTAGCGAAGTTTGTGGAAAGCCAGCTGTCTTCTGCGTCCGAATCTATGTTTCGTGCTGAAAACGGCCCCGAGCAAGACCGGGACAAGCGCAAGCAGCTTATGGCTCGATATTACCCGATCTACGCCCGCCATATTGTTAGCCACTATCTTTACCGTCTAGCCTGCTTTGAGATGGGCTTGTCTGGAGGTGAAAACTGATGCATATCATGCGGTTGAATATCGTTGTGACTAATACCACTGCTCTGCACATTGGTTCGGGAAGGCCAGGCGTAGTGACTGATTCTGGTGTTGTCACAACTCCCCTAGGAGAACCTTTCCTACCTGGTTCAAGTTTGAAGGGGAAACTTAGGTCCACAGCTGAACGGCTAGCCCCTCACTTAGGGTTGACTGCATGCTTACTGGGGACTTCGCCTACTGATGTGGACTGCTGTACCGATGGCGAATGGGCTAAGGAGAATAAAGATCGCCTCGAAGATATCCGCAGCGAAGCGAACCCAAATAAGAAACGTGCGTTGATTGAGAGCGTTACCTGCGATGTCTGCCGAATTTTTGGTTCACCGGTAATGGCCAGCCGCCTGTCCATCTCTGATGGATCAGTGATCAAATGGGAGGGCATCATTCAAGCCCGCGATGGTGTCGTTATCGATCGAGATTCGGAAACAACTGTTAGGGGGCTGAGATTTGACTACGATGTGATCCCTCCAGGTGCCCAGTTCCAGTTTAGCATGGAGCTGTCCGATCTGGATGAAGCAGAACTAGCCTTGATAGGGGCTTCTCTCTTATACTGGCGAGAAAACCTGCTTTTAGGAGGCGGTACTTCCCGCGGCTTAGGTAGGATGCGGATCGAGTCGGTCGAGGCGTGGCAGGTAGACTTGACCAAGCCTGAAGAGAAACTTGGCTATCTCCTGCATCAGGAGATGCAGCCCATTAGTGATTGGGAAGCTTTGTTCCAGATGTATGTCGATGAACGGCTGCGGGAGGTGGGTTCCATTGCTTAAACGTTGGCTCTGTCACGCCGAAGTTACAATCGATCTGGAGTGCCTTGATCCTATCCTGGTTAAATCCGGACAGCCTACAATCGATGGACCCGATATGGTTCCTGTAGTAAGCATGCGCAGTGGCGAACGAGAGTACTTCATTCCTGGTTCATCCCTTAAGGGGGCTTTCCGTTCACATACGGAGAAGTTGATCAGAACTCTGAAGCCTAACAGCGTATGTGCCCCCTACATTGAAACAAGCCAAGATGCTGATTCGTTGAACGATCTTCACCAAAGCTGTAGTACAGCATTACGCCCAAAGCAAAAGGCTGAAGCCTATCGCCTATCCTGCCCCACATGCCGAACATTTGGGTCTCTCTCATTTGGCGGCCGGCTCAGCCCATCTGATGCCCTGCCAGTAGGCCCCAAACCGATTGTCGAGGAAAGGGACGGCGTTGCCATCGACCGCTTTACGGGGGGCGCTGTACGTGGCGCGAAGTTCAATATGCTTGTTATCACTGCAGGCACATTTCGTACCACGCTGACCCTGCGTAACTTCGAGTTCTGGCAGTTGGGCATCGTACACATCTTGATCGAGGATCTCAGCCAGGGCCTGATCCGTATTGGGTCTGGCAAGAGCCGCGGACTTGGACGAGTTAAGGGCAATCTGGTAAATTACAAGGTGAGCTACGTAAAACCTCAGGAAGAGTTGTGCGGCATCGGTGAACTGTGTACACCTGAGGAACGCAGAAGCTATGGTTTCCACCTGGCGGAGTACAGAACGCCGAGTCTCGGGGAGCCGCAGGTAAGAGGTCTCCAACACGTTTACAACATCACCGACCGCTATCATGAGTTTTCGCCCGTGCTTGCCAAAGCGTTCATTGATTTTGTAGAACAGGGTTATAAGCCAGACTGGCTCACTCAGATTAAGAGGGGGGTCCGCTGATGGATAGCATCCTGCGCTGGGGGACTCTCAGCATCGAGGGTTGGCCTAGCTTTTGGGAAGCACTGCACATCCCTGAACCCGCTTGGGCTTGGGTGGAGGATGAGGCAGCCTGGCAGTTAACACCTGCCGCCGAGATTACGCTGATCCCTGGAGCCCGAGGACGCCTCTTTGCACCACAGGGAGAACTGCGCTGGCGGAAAGTGGGTCCTGAGGATTTCCGGCTAGTTTTCCTTGGGAGTGAGCTCTGGACAAGTCTGGATAGACTCACTGATGCAAGTGATGAACTCCAGGGGCTGCAGGTTCGGCCATTTACTCACCGCTTGTGGGGTGAGTGGACCAGCGGATTTTCGGCCTGGATCGAACAGCGAATTCCCCACCATCTCAAATACCCTACTAAAGGGCGTTTTATCGAACTCCGTGGTTACACGCTGCATGATCCGGTGACTAATCAAGTGCTCTTCCAGCGCTATTGTGAGCTGGGGCCGTGGTCAGAGGAGGGATCGGATGCCGCAGTATAATGAGTTCTGGAACCCATATCGCTTCGTCCCCAGAAGACCAGGGCAGCTGCCCCGCCGCAAGCCCCAGGGCCATCATCTCTTTAACGGTTGGTTGGGGACCATTGACTGTGAACTAGAAGCCCTGAGCAGTCTCGTTACTGGCCAAGAACGGTTTACTCGCAAACGGAGTGCCAATAACTTGCCCGTTATTCCTGGGACAAGCCTAAAAGGTGTATTCCGATCGGTGGCAGAGATTGTGGGTCATGGCTGTCCCATTGTAAACAGGGATAATCGATGCAGAAGCAGCAGTAGCTTGTGCGCTGCATGCCGTATATTCGGGTATCTCGGCCGTGGGGTTCATGCGGGACATGTTTCAATAAGCGATGCTGTGCTGATCGAATCCCCTGTCGATCCAACTCAATGGGAAGGGATTAAGGTCCGATTTGGCAGGCCAGACCCACAGCACAAGGCCTTTTACCCTACGGATACGAGGCTGCAATGGCATAAGTTGTACCATCACCAGCCTCGCCGAACCAAACCAGCAGCGTACCCACATGGAAACGCACGAGAAGAAACGGTGGAATACGCTCCGGCAGGCTCTAGGTTCCGCTTTTCTGTTACGGTTGAGAACCTGTCTTCTGATGACCTTGGGCTCTTACTCTATGTGCTCGAGTTGGAACCAGGTATGGCCCACAAAGTTGGTGGCTGCAAGGCTCTAGGTGCGGGCAGCTCTGTGGTCAGGATTGTAGATTGGGATCTGAGAAGGGGAGAAAATCGTTTCCGGACACAAGCTGCAAAGGAAGAGGTAATGGAGGAAATCGGGCGATATAAGGAGCAGTACATTAACGATAATTCAGAGACAATGCAGGCTCTCAGAGCCTTGATGCGTTGGGATCCCAACGACACGCGTGAAATTCGTTTTCCCGATCGGAATTGGTTCAACAGGAATCCCCAGACAAAACTCCGCACCTGGCAGGAATACGCTGGTAGGAACGCTCGGCCTTAGCCGGGCGTTATGCTTTCTTCACGTTCTTCGTAGTTAGATCACGGGTTAGCCTTGGTGTATGATTCCCCCTAAGGGGGTGTTTTTTATAGGGAAAAAAGCCTGGCAGTCCTGGATTCGTGATTCTCTTCCGGTACGTCAAGCTCTGTTGGTCTATGCCCGGACTTATGGTGTGGACAACTTCCGGGCAGTGTATCGTATTACGCACAGCTTAACTCCTTATCTTGCTGTCCCGGCACGTCACCTGGATCATGACGACAGCACTCTGTTTGTAGAAATCATCGTGCCACTTCACCTGGTCCTTGTGGCTAACCTCAGCGCGCTTCGGGTTGCAGTCCGCTTGGAGCCCCAGCGCTCAGTCTGCCGCAATCATGAGCAGCTTTTCCTGATTCCCTATGCTAACTTAGACAAATGGAGGGTTCCGTCTGCAGCTGTTTCCTTTTCTTCGTCAGTAACTGATTGGCCTGAACCTGGAATTCCAGGCTTCGTCGTTCCCTAGACATCTTTTAGGAGGTCGGTTTGTGCGTCAGTGTGATTGGTCTGAAATTGCGAACAGCTGTCCCGAACTCGATAATGCAGTATACAAGATAGGAGGTAAACCGCTCTATTACGGTAGCCCGGGCTCTGGTCATTGGCTGATTCTTCCGCAGACGTTCGTCTGCCAAAACTGGGATGCCAGCGTCCTGGTCTATCTTTATCCTCGTACAAAGACAGCAATTGTCTGTGATTTTACTGCCCTTCGCTTTAACCTACTCTTGATGGGTACCCCTGTTACTGAAGTCTATAATCAACCATCCTACGTACTAACTCTCCCGGTACTGTGGAACTGGGAAGTCCACACTGAGATCGTCCATTTGAAGAGCCTCACCTAGCATCGTTTTGGCAGGAAAAGGTAGATAGTGGCGAGAAACTGAGAGATAACTACCGTGTTGCGGAGGGAAGGCTTATGGCCCGCTGGAGTAGGTTTCTCGCCACACTTGATACTGTACGAGATGTTGCGCGAGAACTAAGCCTCTATGGCTGTCACACTCGTTCAGAACTGGAACAGCGCAGAATAAAGGCTCGCCGATACGATGAAGCACTGCGTCGCTTGCGCGCTTTTAACGGCCGGCAGATACGCACTGCCCGCAGGGGGAAAGCGCATGCCCAGCAGTATCACATCCGGCCTTTCCAGCGCAGCGGTAATTATCTCTGGTACCTTTATCACAGCCACACTATAACTGTTCGGGAAATCTGCCTGCAGATCATCATGCAGCAGATTATGGCTTCACGAGAAACTCTTTCTCTCCAGGAACTACAAGAGGAGATCTGGGCGTCCCTAACCGATGATGAACAGTTCGGAGAAGAACTTGTCTCCGCCAATACCATCCGTCTGCACGCGAATGAGCTGGTAGACCGGGGCATTTGGCAGCGCTTTCAGAGTGGGCGGAAAACCGTCTATCGCTTGAGCCCTGATCCTTTTGGCGAAGGCGGGGCTGGGCTGAATGATAGGGAAGTGAGGGAGCTTTTGACTGCAGTGCAGTGTATGGCTCGGATGGTAAATCCTTCGGTTCCAGGTTACTTCCTGGCACGGACACTGCGAAGATACTTGCGCTGGGAGCGTCGTGCTGCTGAGCCTGCGGATGTTCCGCTTGTATCTAGGTATATTCCCTTATATGCAGTATTGGATGAAAACCTTCTTTGGAAGTTGATTCAGGCCCAGCGAGAAAAGGTCTTTGTGCTGGCAGTCCACAATGGGAGTACTGGGAAGCGCCGGCCCATCCGTCTCCTACCTGTGCGGTTTTTCTTGGATACGACCAACGGCCGCTGGTACGTGATCGGATGCGGTCGCCGTAGAAAAAGGTGCCGGGTTCTGCCCCCGCTGCGCCTGGACATGCTCGAGGATGTCATCTTTGAGCAGAAGTGTTCCGATGTATGTGACAGTGATGTGGAGAAGGTTATAGATAGTCTGCCCACATCGAGCTGGCTGGTGGGTTTTGGTAGGCAGAGCACAAAAGAGGTTAGGTTGATTGTCGATAAGACGGCCCTCACTCCTTTCCTCGAAGCTCTGCTCCGAAAAATGAGGACACGGGCATCGGGAATAGTGGACTCTGACCACGAGTGTGAGCTCACTATCCACACCGCCGATCCTAGAGAGCTTCTACCACATCTCCGGATGTTTGGGCCTGCCATAAGGGTGCTTCCTGGCGGTGATCATAGCCTAGAAACAGAACTCCAGTCTGGATGGCAGGAGGTGCTGCGAAACTATGGAGCTCTTTAACAAATTGCGTAATCAAAGACTGGAGTGGGTGCAGGAACTGGTCCAGGAGCTTAACGCAGAGTTGGACGGCATCAGTCTGAATGACTTGCGAAAGTACTTCCGCCTGCAGGGCGAGGATGACCTGAGTTTCGTAGACGAATTGCTGCCTGGGAAGGGGCAGCTTTCCCTGTTTCAGCATCCTACTCCTTCAGGAGAGTATCTGCCGCTTTTGGAGGAGCAGATTCCGGTGCGACCTCAGGATGTGGAAATCGAGTGGTTGAACTGGATCCTTAGTGACCCGCGGATTGATTGGTTCCTCGATCCAAATATTAAAGAGAAGCTCCTGAACATTCTACCAGCCGATCATCGCTCCTTGACTGAACTTCTCTATGATCGGCCTTTCCACAATAGTAAACGGCGAATAAGCGCTGTTGAACGTTCTCATGTGCGTACCATCTTCGCCGCCATCGATCAGTCGCGGCCGATCATGATGAACTACAAGACCAATGCGGGAGATCTGCTCGTGGACAAGAAGACCGCTCCCGTCAAGCTCGAGTATGATCCGCAAATGGACAGCTTGTATCTTCTACATATAACCCTCGATGATACCCAGCTGCATAAGGCGAAACTCAGCCGGATTTCGAGCTTGACGGTTCTCGATGAGATGTTTGATCGAACCCAGATTATGCGGATCTTCCATAAGGCTTTGACAAGGCGTGAACGGACCGTACAGCTGCGTATTACCTTCGGGCGCTCTGGCCTGGAAAGGACATTTTATGCCCTGGCACCGTTTGCTAAGGAAGCAGTACCAGAGGACGGTTATTATTCGGTTACGGTGAAATATTACAGCTTCGATGAAGAGAGATTACTGCGGAAGCTTCTGTCTTTAGGCCCTGTCTGTACGGTAGTCAGCCCCCACCGTCTGCGCGAACGGGTTGTACATATTGCTAGAGAAAGTTTGGAGCGTTATCGGGAGTAAACTTGCTTCACGTTAATCGTGATTCGTTTGAATTCTGAGTCGACTCTATAATGAATCCATCAGCTCGAAAGAGGGAGGGTTTATTCTGGCTGACTTCTGTCGTCCGATTTGTGGTGCAGTACAGTCTCGATGGTGAAGATTGGTGCGAGCCAATGACCTTCTTGGTAGATGCGGATCAGGTGCCCGACGATCCGCTGCCGCGTGGTGGGCAGTGACGATCCAATAGTGCTGGCTGCCAAGAATGCAGGTCGTGGAGGAGTCCGGAAACTCCAACACTCTTGGGTTCGGTTTCTGGACATCCAATATGGCAAAAGCGGCGATTTGATCTCGTACCTGCAGCAGCAGGTTAAGGATCGGGGCATCGACTACCTGGTTCATTTTACTCATGTAGATAATCTGCCAAGCATTAAGAGGTTGGGCCTTCTGCCCCGGAACGTGCTGATCAAGCTTGGTATCCCACATATCGCTCTGGATCCAAATCGTTATGACGGGACCAGCGGGATCTGCCTGTCTGTCATGTATCCCAACTCGAGTATGCTCTATCATAAGCGGATGGAGTACGGACATGACTGCTGGGCTTTTATACTGGTCTCCCCAGATGTGCTGTGGAAGAATGACTGTGCGTTTTTTGCCCATAACGCTGCCTGTGCCATGTATCGCGGGATCAATCTCGACGATCTAAAAACAACCGATGCCTTTAATGCCGTGTTTGCCGAGCCACAGAACGGTAGCCGGCGGGCCATGGGGCTGCACAGCTGGTGCACAACGGATCTGCAGGCCGAGGTCAAAGCCTATAAACCAATTTCACAGGATTACTTTCTCGAGATCATAGACCGTAGGAGTCCTCGGTACCACTTCTTCCTTAATCGGCGCGACGCCATACTGTGATAATCTTAAGAGAAAGGGCGTTACTATGGCAGAAAGACCCATATTTGTACCCGTCGAACCAACAAGTGGTTGGGTCGACGCCGTTCCGGTACAGTTGACATGGCATCCTGGGTTCTCGATAAAACAAAAACAAGCGTCTATTAACGCTCTGCACAGCTCCTTTAGGGAGCTGTATGGAAAAGACCGCCGTGTCTTGGAGATTTCACGGCGGTCTCCAGATCCTATTGGTCAGAAGTTAAGTGCTTTTGCACTTACTGTGCAGCTGCCAGGCACCAACAAACGCATTTCTGTAGAATCGGCATTTCAAGGAAGCAAGAAGTTCAGTGGTGGTGGCCCGTATCAAGATCTATATCTTAAGTCAGCCCGAGAAGCGAAGACCGATCAGCGTCTGCGAAGTTCGGGACACTTAGAAGCATTCATCTGGGTTGACCAGTGGTGGCCTCTGCAGCCCACGACAGCCTTTTATGATTGGTTGTACATCCAAGCTCTCCTCGCTGAGCCTTCACTTGCTGCAGCAATCATGGAGTATGATGCCTTTTCCGACATTGAATTCAACCCGGCTAAATCTCTAAACTGCCAAGCGAGGACTGCGGCCTTTTATAAGAGTCTGGTCTCAAATGGCGTTGATCCAGCAACCCTGCGGCATCAGTCTTCTTTCTTGGAGCTTTACAAAGAGGAAACCCCGGGGCAGCTTACTCTTTTTTGAGGCTCATTTCTTGAATGATTTCAACACTTCATTCTGCATGTTCTTTGTGTACCAGCGGAGGAGCACAAGGGTATTCTTATTTTCCAACCAGACGCAGGCAATGCGCTCCGAATCGCTTATCCGAAAATGGTCGAGGGGAAGCCCGTTATACATATAACTGCCTTCAAAACGATCATACTTCAGGCTGTTGTTCCGCATTGTCGTTAAGGGACTGCGGTCTGCTGCTAAGATCGAGCTGGCTTTCGCAATGGCATTCTGAAGCTGGTATCGTGCACCTGCATCAGTTCGAGCTTCGTAGTCCTTACGGAAATCAGAACTGTATTCGATCAGCGGAAATTCCAGCAGTGACCCAGCGAAAGCAGTGTTCTTGATCTGCTGCCACACCAGCTGGCCCCACGCAGACAACATACAGTTGGAACCTTCTGTTTCCATAAAAATGGGGTCCACGTCTGGAACATACTTCTTTGGAATAACGTCCTGTTCTAGGATGGCGAATTGGGCTGAACACTGCATTATCTTATCCTGATCTATAGTAATGGGGAGCTTGGGGATGATAATTGCCCTGCGCGGCTCCCCTTCAAATATGTAGATGGTTTTATCAGCATAAAACATGCCGAATGCTGTCATGAAACCGTGCAGCGACTTGAAACCACCCACAAGGTTGAAAATCACAGTATACCCTTGCCCACTGCATTCGGTAATGAGCTCAATCAGCTTTACCGCAAGTTCTGATATTCCCTTCTGAAAAGCGCCAGAGCTCTTGGCAGATAAACCTTTGGGAATAATCTCCACAGCCGGTGCTCCGAAGGCGCTTTGCCACCAATCTCTTAAGATGCCCGCAGAGATTCTTCCCTGATACGTATCTGTGCCCACCAGGACGTGCATGTCCGCAGGGCCAACCCTTCCCCAATCGCCTTTGTATACGTTATAAATCCCATTCAGTTCGGCGCTGAAGCTGGCAGTTGTTTCGTCACAGGACGCGCCTAAAGCCGCTTGTGCTCTGTGGGCGAGGTTGTCTATTAGGGCTCTATCTACTGGTTCCAACTCTTCTTCTTGGTGGTTTGCCAGCCGGTTCAGAGTGCTTCGGTGAGCTGGGTCCAGATTCGTTAAGAGACTAGTCCCAACCGTACTTACTACAAGCTTTCTCTCCATTTTGTTCACCCCATTTTATGCCTCAATTCGTGTCTCACCTACGACGAATCTAAACTGTGAGCGGTACGCATTCCACTCCATCTCAGCTGCCGGCCAAATCTTCCAAGCTTCTTCAAGAGCCTGCTGTACTAATTTGAGCATTCCGTCATGTCCTCTCTTGGTAACCACCTTTGTCCCATGCGCAAGTATACTGCTGTTCCTTTGGTCGATGTTATCCTTAACCCTCTCTAGGTCTAGAGAATCGGCCCATGGGTCTTCGAGGGCCTTCAGGAGAGCGAGGCCCTGCATCAGAGAAATTTCTTGGGGGAGTTCTTGTTCTCTGTAGTTCTTTCTATACAAGTTCCTTTGTATTTCTTTAAAGCGAGTAGTCAATTCATCTCTTGATATGGCAAGTTCAGAGTAGCTCGGGTGTCTAGAGTCAAGCTTCCAGCTGGCCAATCGCATTTGCGAGAGCATCTCCAGCACCCTGTAGAGAAGCAAAACGGCAAAGTCGTAGCGTCTTTGCTTGCCGCGCCGGCGCGCATTGGCATAGCATGAGCCAATCAACGCCCAGGCCTTTTCTGGGTTTTGGTAGAGTTCGAAATCTGGTGTGTTCTCCATGTTTTCTAGCAGTGACAAGATGCGCAGTTGCTCTTTAAGATGTGGGCGCCATTCCAAATGGATGTGGTATTGTTCCAAAGTCTTTATGGCATTTCTTAACTCCTTGTATGCTGTGTCGAAGTTGAAGTCATCCCAGGCTGCGTACGCCAGTGCCAGATGGTAATAGAGATGGAATATTTGTGGTTCCCTAACCTGTACTCTGGCTGGACCGAGGATTTCTACCGCTCCTATGAAATCAAATCGAGCGAACAGGTCTCTGGCTCGATTGAGTTTCCGGTCTCCAAACACGGTAAAGGGATTGTCAATTCGGATCAGATTTTCTCTGCCCGGAGTTGGACGATCTCTGGAGGGTTCAATGACGCTTTCGAGGTAAAGCACATCGATGTTTAGGTAAGCTCCAGCCAACGCAGCACCACTGCTCATGACCTTGGTTCCCCCGGTAATATCAATGGCGGCGTTGGGGGCGTCGTTATCACTGACCTCTCTTTTTATCACTTCATAGATGTCCACCATTGAGCTGAAGTTGATATATCTAGTTTCATATTGGCTTGGCCTGAGCTTGGTGTGTTCTATAATGACATCCAGCCATGTGCGGCTTTCGTCGGTTACAAGGAATATAACCTTTTCCGGCTCCAAAGCCAGGATGGACAAGACTAGTGGAACGGGGGAGTTACCCACTGTTTGGTAGAGGATTTTGTATGTTCCGACTTGCCCTTCTCTTCGGGATTCTCGAAGCTTGGTCTTCAGCTTGTTAAGACTCCAATCTAGTAGGTTCTCTAGATAATACTTCTGCGAATCGGACTTACGCACGTTGAAGTACTCTTTGATCTTGTTGTGCATGTTAATCCTCCTCTCTCACAGTCCGACTGAATTACGAATTAAGTTCTCTAAATATCTGAATAGTTCCTCCTTGAGCCTTTACGTACGGTAGCGGGAGGAATTGAAGAAGAACGGTGCTTGTCTCGTTTCGAAACAGCACCGTTCTTTCTACTCTAATCTGACTGCAGTCCCAGATACCGAAACCATCAGCATCCCATTGCTAGAGCCCAACACTTCATAGTCTACGTCGACGCCGACGACAGCATTAGCTCCCAGTCGTGATGCTCTCGCACACATCTCGCGAATTGCTATCTCTCTAGCTTCGACTAACTTCTCTTCATAGGCTGCGCTGCGCCCGCCAATCACATCCGTGATGCTGGCCATGAAGTCACGCAGCAGGTTTGCACCCATAATTGTCTCTCCGGCGACTATGCCATAGTATTCGACAATGCGCCGGCCTTCAACACTTTGTGTGGTTGTTACAATCATTTGCTTTCCTCCTTGTTGAGTTATATGAGAGAGCCATGCTAAAGAAGCCTGGCAAGACAATTCTTATCCCGCGTGTGCGGGGTAGACACCTGTTTTTCCGTCATCATCGATCTCCCTCCAGGTCGATCCCCGCGTGTGCGGGGTAGACAGGTGCGGGAGACGCCAAAAGGCAGGGAAAAGGGGTCGATCCCCGCGTGTGCGGGGTAGACCATCTTCATCGATCTTTCTCCTTCCTAGCATAGGGTCGATCCCCGCGTGTGCGGGGTAGACATTCACAAAACGTAAATAAAAATCAGGAGGGGAGGTCGATCCCCGCGTGTGCGGGGTAGACGAACACCTGTTCGATTGGGTGGTGACGAAGCCAGGTCGATCCCCGCGTGTGCGGGGTAGACGGGCTACACTTTGAAATACGGACGTTGGATGAGGGTCGATCCCCGCGTGTGCGGGGTAGACACTTCCATGGGAGAGAATTAGCATTATTAGAGGGGTCGATCCCCGCGTGTGCGGGGTAGACATTAGATTTGCCAAAATATAATTGTGCTCTTGAGGTC
>JAAYMS010000113.1 GCA_012521295.1 Bacillota bacterium | reverse complement strand
ATGGTAAGAATCGGAATTATCAGCTTTGCCCACATGCATGCTTACTCCTACGCCAATGCAGTGAAACAGCTGCCGAACGCAGAACTCGTGGGCATTTATGACGATGATAGAGAAAGAGGAGAACGGGCCGCATCCACATTTGGAGCGCAGGCCTATGCGACACCGGAAGAGCTCTTAGAAAATGTCGACGCAGTCATTATCTGCTCGGAGAACAGCCTGCACCGTAAATGGGTCGAGGTTGCTGCTAAATACCGTAAAGACATTCTCTGTGAAAAACCCATTGCTACCACTGTAGAAGATGCCCAAGCTATGATCAAAGCCTGCGAGGACGCAGGTGTGCGCCTTCAGATCGCGTTCCCAGTGCGGTTCTGTACACCGATTCGCCGAGTCAAAGCGATGCTCGATGAAGGTGCCATCGGTGATCTGCTGGCTATCCGCGGTACCAACCACGGCCAAATGCCCGGAGGCTGGTTTATCGACAAAGAGCTGGCAGGCGGCGGCGCAGTCATGGATCACACAGTGCATGTTGTTGACGTGGTACGTTGGTTTACTGGTAAAGAAGTAGTATCGGTGTACGCAGAAGTGGATAATACCATCTACAACATGGACATCGATGATTGCGGTATGCTCAGTATGGAACTCGAAGGTGGCATCATTTTCACGCAAGACCCGAGCTGGTCAAGGCCAAGATCGTTCCATACTTGGGGCGATGTCACGCTGGAGTTGGTCGGCACGAAGGGCAGCATTTCTGTCGATGCTTTTGCCCAGAGCCTCCAGATCTATGATGATGAGGCAGGTAAGCTGACTACACAGCCCTATACCGAAGACATGGATCTTGAGTTGATCAAAGATTTTGTGGAGATGGTTGAAACAGGGCGTGAACCGAGCATCACTGGGTTTGACGGGCTCCAAGCAATGGCGGTAGCTTTGGCAGCTTATGAGTCTGCAGAGCGGGGTGGGCCAGTCACACTCGGTTAGTATCTTAGAATGGAGTGATCCTAGTGGGCACCTTCTACCGCCTGCGTGGATTTGTCCGGAAAAATCTGCACACCTATATTCTAGGAATCGTTGCACTGCTGGTCGTCAATATCGGCCAGCTCTTTATGCCTCGGCTGTTCGGCATCATGACAGATAAGATTGCTGAGCATGGTGTCCAGCAAAGTGATCTGTCGCTGTATGTAGGTATCCTAGTTGGCATCGCCGTGATGATCGCTGCTTTCCGCTACGCATGGCGTATGCTTGTGATGGGCAACGCACGGCGCCTGGAGCATCATCTCCGGCGCATGCTTTTTGCCCATCTGCAGACTCTATCCACGGAGTTTTTCAACCGTACTAAGACGGGTGACTTGATGGCCCATGCTACCAATGACATCAATGCAGTACGCATGGCACTTGGAAACGGAATTGTCATGTCCGTTGACGCCATTACCCTCACCACCATTATTGTGATCATGATGGCACGTACCATCAACTGGAAGCTCACCGTTGTGGCACTGCTGCCGCTTCCTTTAATGGTGGCCGTGGTTGTGGGTTTTGGCCGCATGATTCATGGGCGTTTCCGGGCTGTGCAGGAGGCCTTTTCGGCCCTTACGGACCGTACTCAAGAGAATTTTTCGGGCATCAGGGTTGTGAAGGGATTTGCTCAGGAGGATGCCGAAGTCGAGCGATTTGCTGAAGTCAACCAACATAATGTGGCCATGAACATGCGCTTGGTCCGAATTTGGGGACTGTTCTGGCCATTGGTTGGTTATCTAGCCTCGATCAGCTTTGTGATCGTTCTCGGGTACGGAGGCATGCTGGTGATCAACGGCACTATTACCTTAGGCGACTTCGTGGCCTTCAACAGCTACTTGGGCATGCTGACCTGGCCGGTGATGGCGGTAGGTTGGGTAATGAACATCATCCAGCGTGGTAAAGCCTCGATGGACCGGCTGAACAAGATTTTTGATGAAGTGCCGGAGGTTCGCGATGAACCTCCGCTCGCCGACGTTAGCGAGATTCAAGGCGAGATCACCATCGAAAACCTGACGTTCACCTATCCAGGGGCTGCGCAACCCGCACTCGACGAGATCAGTCTAGAGATTAAGGCTGGGGAGACTGTCGGCATTCTAGGCCGTACTGGTTCTGGAAAAACCACGCTCCTCAACCTTCTCCTGCGATTGTACAACCCTCCCTACGGCACAATCAAGATCGATGGCCATGATATCCGCCGCATACCTCTGGAAACTCTGCGGACCAGCATCGGCTACGTTCCGCAGGATAACTTCCTGTTTTCTACCACAATCCAAGAGAACGTGGATTTTGCTCAGACCGGAAGTTCCTTGGACACAGTAGCCCACTACACCAAGGTAGCGCAGGTTTACGATAACATCATCGAGTTTCCGCAGCAGTTTGAGACGATGGTGGGCGAGCGGGGTGTTACATTGTCTGGTGGACAGAAACAGCGGATCGCCATTGCCCGGGCTCTTATCAAAGAACCGCGCATTCTCATTCTCGATGATAGTCTGTCGGCAGTAGACACTGAAACCGAAGAGGCCATTCTGCAGAATCTGGAAGATGTATTTCGGGAGCGCACGGTTCTCATCGTCTCCCACCGGATTTCAACCCTGAAGGGGGCGGACAAGATCGTGGTATTAGATGAAGGGCGAATTGCACAGCTAGGCACCCATGAGGAGCTTCTGTCTCAGCCAGGCTTGTACAGAGAACTCTATGAGAAACAGCTCTTAGAAGAAGAGATCCAAGGCGTTGGCTAGAGAGGTAGGTGGTAAGGTTTGGAATACATTCATGAAGAGCAAGAACTTGGTAAAGTGTATGACTCGCGCCTTATGAAGCGTCTCCTGGCCTACGCCCGCCCCTATTGGCGGTTGATTCTGCTCTCGATTCTGCTGTTGCTAGTATTGAGTGTCATCGACTTGGCTAGGCCATACTTAATCAAGGTGGCTATCGACGACTACATTCTCGGCCCCACTCAGGCTGGTGAGGGTATACGGGAACAGCATATTCAAGCACTAGTGCGCTTGGGCTGGTTCCTGTTTGGTGTATTGACGCTTGGGTTTGTCCTGAACTATGTCCAGGTGTATATTCTGCAGTACACCGGGCAGCGCATCGTTTATGATATCAGGCAGCATGTCTTCAGTCATATGCAGGGACTGTCGCTGTCGTTCTTTGATGGGAACCCAGTTGGGCGCTTGGTTACTCGTGTGACAAATGATACAGAGCACCTTTTAGAGATGTACACCGCAGTTCTGGTTAATCTTTTTAAAGACGTCTTTCTCCTCGTGGGAATTGTGGTGGTGATGTTCCGCCTCAACGTCAGGCTTGCATGGGTAGTGATGGTTGCGATCCCCTTTATTGTGGGGTTGACCATCGTCTTTCGCCTGAAAGCTCGGGCGGCGTATAGAGAAGTACGCGTTAAATTGGCCCGCATCAACGCTTTTCTATCGGAGAACATCTCCGGGATGCGCCTAGTGCAGATTTTCCGGCAAGAAAAGCGCAAGCTCGATGAGTTTGATGAGGTAAACTACGAACACCTGCAGGCCAGCATGCGGGAACTCAAGGTTTATGCGGTGTTCCGTCCCGCCATGGAACTGCTGTTTTCGCTGGCTCTGGCTTTTCTGATTTGGGTCGGTGGCGGAGATGTGATCCGTGGCGTAGTGGAGTTCGGTACGCTGTACGCGTTTATTAATTACCTGGATCAGTTTTTCCGGCCCATCAATGACTTGACCGAGAAATACAATATTATGCAGTCTGCCATGGCTTCGGCAGAGCGCATTTTCCAAATTCTTGACACCGAACCGGGAATCCCCGAACCAGCAGAGCCAAAGGCACTGCGTGAAGTTAAGGGCCGGATCGAGTTCAAGAATGTCTGGTTCGCCTACGTAGATGAAGAATGGGTCTTAAAAGACGTCTCATTTGTCATTGAACCCGGCGAGACGGCTGCCTTTGTCGGTGCCACAGGTGCGGGAAAGAGTACGATTATGAACCTGATCACGAGGTTCTACGATATTCAGCGCGGGCAGATACTGCTGGACGGAGTTGATATCCGCGAGATCAGCAAGCGTGAACTGCGGCGGAATATTGGGATTGTTATGCAGGACGTTTTTCTGTTTTCTGGAACGATCAAGGATAACATTCGTCTCAATAACCGCAGTATTTCAGATGAGCGGATTCGCGAGATTGCTCAGTATGTGAATGCGCATCACTTCATTGACGAGCTGCCTCAGAAGTATGACGAACCGGTGATGGAAAGGGGCGCAACGCTTTCTGCGGGGCAGCGGCAGCTGTTGGCATTTGCTCGGGCACTAGCCTTTGATCCTGCGATTCTTATTCTAGACGAAGCGACCGCGAATATTGATACAGAAACAGAACAGCTCATCCAAGATGCTTTACCTAAGCTGTTAGAAGGAAGAACCAGTATTGTGGTGGCGCACCGTCTCTCGACTATCCAGAACGCGGACAAGATCATCGTGCTTCACAAGGGCCAGATTCGGGAAATGGGTACCCATCAAGAGCTTCTAGCCCAGAGGGGACTCTACTACAATCTCTTCTTGCTGCAGTACAAAGATGATTTTCAGCATCTGCTTGGCTGACAAAATGGAATAACTTGGGCTGAACTGTGCATACTTCGAACTAGGAGGTGTTTGAAGTGCTGCACGAGCGTTACAGCCTGTTTGAGGTTATCGGGAGGGGCCGTGGAGGGGTGGTTCGGCGTGGTTTTGACCACGTGCTGAAACGCGATGTGGCAATCAAGACAATGGCCGATACCACTGATGCACGCCTCGAGGTAGAGATCCTTGGGCAGCTGGACCATGATCATATCGTGAAGTTTTACGATGCAGTCATCCATCGAGGTAAGGTCCATCTGATCATGGAACTAGCGCGGGGCGGTACAGTTCGCCAAAGGAAACTCACACTCGCAGGCCTCATCGAGGTGGGGCAGAGTGCAGCGGAGGCTCTCAGCTATCTTCACAGCCTTGGGCTTGTCCATGGAGACATTAAGCCGTCGCACCTCGTTTTTTCGGAAGATGGCAGGGTAAAGCTTGTAGACTTTGGTTCATCGTCTGCCATCGATGATGTGAGCTTGGGAGGCACTAAGGGCTATGCTGCTCCGGAAAAAAAGAGCGGAGCGGCAGCTGATCCTCGAATGGACGT
>JAAYMS010000112.1 GCA_012521295.1 Bacillota bacterium | reverse complement strand
GTAATGTAGGGCATATATTCTTTGAATACGAGTTCCATTGTCCTTGTGCCAGAAAGGATTGCTGTCTTTGTAAACTCTCGTTCTCTCAAGCTCAAAACCTGTGACCGAATGACCCGGGCATCCCAGGCCCAGCCAAACACGGCCAGCAGCAGCCCGGTCGTGAAGTTATTCATCTTATCGCGAATCAGCATGGCCAGCATCACGATTATCAAGAACAAGGGGATAACCAAGAAGCCATCACTGACAAACATCAAGAACCGATCTACCCTCCCGCCCCGATAGCCTGCTACTAGGCCTACTACCAAGGCGATTATACGGGATATTACTCCGGCCACTACTGAGATCACCAGTGAGTTGCGGATCGCAAAGGTGGCCTGCCAGAAAATATCCTGACCACGAGAGTCCGTTCCGAGGATATACTGGTTTGAGGGCTTCAGATCTCGCGGTGCATAATACCACAAGGTTGGATCATACGGCGAGAAGAATGACATCACAGCCAGCACGACCAAGAACAGCAGTGCGATAAAAGCGAAGAAAAACCGGTAATCTCTAAATAACTCTCTGAGTGTGCTCCAGATTGCCATGATCATTTCCTTTCTTCTACCTGTATCGGATTCTCGGATCAAACAGCGGATAAAGCAGATCAACAAGCAGTACAAGGGTTGTAATCGCTACAATCGACAGGGAGATAATCCCCATAATCAAGTTATAGTCCCCTGTGCTAATCGCCGAAAAGAGCAGGTGCCCGATGCCAGGATAGGAGAAAACAATTTCAGTAATCAGTGCTCCACTCAAAATCTGGCCGAGTGACAAAGCAAGGTTGGTAACCTGCGGCAGCATCGCATTTCGAATCACATACCGAAAAATGATCTTGTTTTCTTTGACGCCGCCCAGCTGGGCATACTGCACATAGTCCTCAGCATTGACGTTCTGGACGATCAGTTTCGATGTTTGGAACCAAGATGCAGCTCCTAAGACGGCCATGGACATTGCCGGTAGAAAAGCATGCCTGAGTACGTCTTTGATATACGCCCAAGTGAATGAAGGTTTGGCTCCAATGCTCGCCCCACCGGAAATGGGGAATTTGCGCCACACGTACCCAAATAGAATCAAGAGGCCAAGTGCAAAGACGTAATACGGTATCGGCCTGATGAACATCACTATCACGTCCAATACCTTGGACCAGCGCTTGTTGTGGGCGTATCCGGCCATTCCCCCAATGATGTTCCCCAAAATCCAAGATAGTAGTGTCGTTGTCAAGAGAAGCCCAACCGTCCAAGGGAGAGCTCTCTTAATCAGCTCGATGACTGGTGTGGGAAACTGGAAGAACGACAGGCCGAAATCTCCCTTAGAGAGCCTTACCCAGAAATCCTTATACTGCTCCAGCCACGATCCAGACAAGCCATACATCTCAGTCAGCTCATCAACCATCTGCTGAATGTGAGCGGGATCCAGATAAGTACCTCTAGACCGAAGCTCCGCAATTGTGCGTTCAACAGGATTAGTTGGTGCAAGGCGGGGAATGAAAAACACGATGGTGATGCCGAGGAAAATAACTAAAAAGTACTGCAGTAAACGGGGGATCAAGTAGTCTCTTACAAACATCGTTTTTCACCTCAAATCTTCCGCAAAAAGGTTCCTATGTGCAGGCTCTCACAGATATAAATACGATGCTACAAGCGCAAATCCTCTCATTTTTTGCGTTTTCATCACTATCTTTCGATTATTTTAATCAGACCTGCAGATAAATGCCGTATTTTTCAATATTTTCACGCAAAATTTTCTCTAACTGGGGTTTTGAGTACACAAAAAACCCTGCCGGTCCTAACTTCACCGGCAGGGCTTCGCTGCGAGAAACGTATTTCATCCGAGAATAACTTCCACGTGATGAACTGCTTCATCGTCAAACAGCGGGAGCACATTCCCTTCAATGGGCTTTCCGTCCACTTTGATCTGGGCGGTACCCTTACAAACGTGGTTGGGATTCTTGACTTCAATTTCATATTGTGTTCCGCGAAAAGCACGACGCACCTTGAACCCATCCCACTCTGCTGGAACGCATGGATCAACACGCAAACCGTTAAAGTCAGGCTGAATGCCGAGAATCGCCTGCGTGATAGCCACGTAGTTCCAGGCAGCAGTGCCTGTCAGCCAGGAGTTCTTTGCTTCGCCGTGATTGACAGCGTCGCGGCCGGCAATCATCTGAGCATAGACGTAGGGTTCTAAGCGGTGGATGTCAGATCTTTCTTCCACATAGGCAGGTGCGATCTTCTTGTAGAGCTCAAATGCCCGATCGCCCCGGCCCAGCTTGGTTTCGGCAATCATCACCCATGGGTTATTGTGACAGAAGATGCCCGCATTCTCCTTGTACCCGGGAGGATAGGAAGAGATCTCGCCTAGGTTCAAGTAGTACCGGGAATAGGCGGGCGTCTGCAGAACAATACCGTACTTTGTTTCCAATCTTTTCGCCACTGAATCAAGGGCCTTTTGGGCATGGCCCGTCTCCAGCCCGATTCCGGCCATCACACAGAAACCCTGCGGCTCGATGAAAATCTGGCCTTCTTCGCACTCACTGCTGCCCACCTTTTCGCCAAAAGCATCGTAGGCCCTGACGAACCATTCACCATCCCAGCCGTGCTCGAGTACTGTTTCGACCATCTTTTCCATATGTCGGCGCGCTTCGGCCGCTTCATCGTGAAAGCCCTTGTGTTCCAACATGCTGATAAAATCAGGTGCGGCATACACGAAGAGGCCGGCAATAAAGATTGACTCAGCGACCGGGCCCTCACTTGGCCCTGTGGTCTGGAACGACTCACCTGGTTCTTCGGAGAAGCAGTTGAGGTTGAGACAGTCGTTCCAGTCTGCCCGCCCGATAAGCGGTAGTCCATGGGGCCCAAGATTATTGACCACATGGTAGTATGATCTGCGCAGATGCTCTAAGAGTGTAGCCTGGTTATTGGGGTCGTTGTCGAAAGGCACCATTTCGTCAAGGATATCGAAATCACCAGTCTCCTTTACATACGCAGCAGTACCAACAATCAACCAGAGGGGATCATCGTTGAACCCTGAACCAATGGCATGGTTACCCCGCTTAGTTAATGGCTGATACTGATGATACGCACTGCCATCGGGGAACTGGGTTGCCGCGATATCCAAGATGCGCTGCCGTGCCCGCTCAGGGACTTGATGGACAAAGCCGAGCAGGTCTTGGTTCGAATCGCGGAAGCCCATGCCACGGCCAATTCCGGACTCAAAATAAGAAGCGCTGCGGGACATATTGAATGTCACCATGCACTGATACGGGTTCCAAATATTGACCATGCGGTCAAGGCGGGGATCGCCGGTACTGACCTGGTACTTGCCCAAGAGATCATCCCAATAGGCCCTTAAGGCAGCGAGAGCATTGTCTACCTGTTCATCACTGGCAAACTGCTCCTGCATCGCCTTGGCACGTGTCTTATTGATGACACCAGGGCGTTCCCACTTCTCATCCTTCGGATTCTCCACATAACCCAGCACGAAGATCAGACTCTTCTCGTCGCCAGGAGCCAGTTCAAGGTCGATGCAGTGAGCACCGATTGGGGCCCAGCCGCTGGCCATCGAGTTTCTGCATCTGCCTTCCAGCACAGCTTCGGGCTCATGGAAACCGTTATACAATCCTAGGAATGTTTCTCGATCTGTGTCGAAACCGCTGATTGGATGGTTGACCGAGAAGAACGCATAGTGGTTGCGCCGCTCCCTGTATTCGGTCTTGTGGTAAATTGTAGTTCCTTCGATCTCCACTTCTCCGGTGCTGAAATTGCGCTGGAAGTTGGTCATATCATCATAGGCGTCCCAGAGGCAGAACTCGACAAAGGAGAAGAGTTTGATGGACTTGGCGGCATTACTCTCGTTCTTGAGGCGCAGCCGCACCACTTCTCCGGTGAAACCAAGAGGAACAAAGAAAAGCTGTTCTACCTCTAGTCCGCCCCGCTTGCCTGTGATTGTGGTGTAGCCCAAGCCGTGACGGCACTCATAGTGCTCCAGCTCTTTCTTCATGGGCTTATAGCTTGGGGTCCAGCAGTCACCACCATCATTGATGTAGAAATAGCGGCCGCCATCATCGAGGGGGACGTTGTTGTAGCGGTAGCGTGTGACACGCCTAAGCCTCGCATCCTGGTAGAAGCAGTATCCGCCCGCAGTATTTGAGATCAGTCCAAAAAAGTTCTCACACCCAAGGTAGTTAATCCAGGGATAGGGTGTCAGGGGTGTGGTAACCACATATTCCCGATTCTGGTCGTCAAAATAACCGAACTTCACAGCACAGCCTCCCTTCGCGGTTATCGTACAGAAGCTCTAAAAACGGTAGTATGGCGATACTCTTCGCCAACACGCAGTATGGGTGAAGGATAGCTCGGCCGGTTGATCGAATCGGGGTAGAACTGTGTCTCGAGGCAGAGCCCACCCCTGCGTGGATAGATGTACCCTCCCTTGCCCTTGTTGCCGCCGGTCAGATGGTTCCCACTGTAGAACTGCATGCCCGGTTTGGTGGTATACACTTCAAGCACGCGGCCCGTTTCGGGGTGGAACACTTCAGCAGCCTTAACTAGGCCAGAACCGGTCCGGTTAAGCACATAGTTGTGGTCGTAGCCGCTGCCATTCTTGATCTGTTCATCATCGGCATCGATCTCTGCCCCCACCGCTTTAGGAGTGCGGAAGTCAAAGGGGGTTCCCGCGACTGGGGCTGGGCCACCTAGAGGAATCGCACCTGGATCGATGGGGAGATAGTGCTCAGCGTTGATTGTTACTACATGATCCAAGATGGTTCCCTGGTCATGGCCTTTGAGGTTGAAATAGGCGTGATTGGTCAAATTGACAATGGTATCCTGATCAGAGGTAGCATTGTAGTCAAGGCGCAGCTCGCCCTCGTCGCTGAGGGAATACTCTACCCGAACCTTCAGGGTTCCTGGATAATTCTCTTCCCCATCAGGGCTGACCAAGCTGAACGCCACTGAGGCTGAGCCTGTGATCTCCACGTCCCACACTCTGTGGGAAAAGCCGACGTTTCCACCGTGGAGATGATTTTCCCCGTCATTCTTAGCTAACTGGTAGCCCTTGCCGTTCAGTTCAAAATAGGCATTGCCAATTCGGTTCGCGTAACGCCCTACTAGAGCACCCAGATAGCCCCCATAGGTCTGGTAACCCGAGACATCATCGTAGCCGAGCACGATATCTGCCAGGCGGCCTTCTTTATCAGGGGTTTTCCATGAGACAAGGCTGGCGCCGAAGTTGGTTAGGCCCACTTCCATGCCCTGGGCATTTGTTAAGATGAATAACTCCACTGGTCTGCCATTCGCTGTCCCGAACGGACTGCGTCTTACTTCCATAAAGTTTCCCTCCATTTCACTCCTGCTTTCCTTATGCAATATTCCATAAACAACCATTGTTTCCTGCCCAATAAAAAAGCGCCTCCAGCAGATCGAGTCTGCTGGAAGCGCCAAGATATCTTACTAGAACTGCAGCCCTACGGTAAATGAGAAGCCCAAGCCTCTACCGCTCGACAACAAGAGCGACTGCAGATTCTTCGCTGTGAGCTGCATAGTGAAGGCGTCAAACCTGAGCCCAATTCCCCCATCCATGGTTAAACTCTGGCTGGTAGAATAATCGGCTCCCAGGGTTAGAGGCACGAACTTGACGGGCCGGTATTCTATCTGGCCTCCAAGGCCAAAGTCGGTTAAGCCGTCAGCAAAGCGGGTTTGACGGATATTTCCCCTGAGAGTGACCTGCTGGTCGAACTCATACTGGGCACCCAGGCGGATTCTCATCGGTAGTTTCCAGATGATATCATCGAGATCGCTTAAGTCCTCCTCCTGGAGCTCCTCACCATCGGCGAAGTCAAAATCAAACTCAAAGCTATCTGGATCGAAACCGAACCGGATCAGTTCCCACTCACCCGGACGAGAGTAGCGCTTGGCGGAAACGTCTGTCCAGACCACCTGGCCGAAGTTCTCTACGCTTACATCTACCGCTAGGCGTGGCGTAACTTGAGCATAGACTCCTGCGTCAAATGCCCAGCCCCGGCCTTGGCGAGCATAGTAAGCAGTCAAATCGAGGTCATTGCTCACGACCCGAGCCTTATTGTCTTCCTCAAAGTACTGGAGAGTACCTTGAAAATCGGTTTCACCATAGGCTAGGCCGTGCAGATAGCGCCCGGAAACACCAATCTTAATATCTTCAACATCTAACCCCAAATAGTCAGCGAGCGAGAAGACAGCTGTCAAGCCTCCATAGGCATATGCTCCACCTTGACCCCGCACATCGCTGAAATCATACTTGAGGCCACCGCTCTCGATCTGCTCAATGGTGATCCCGCGGAAGGCAACCTCAGCCAGTTCCTTAGGAACACTAACCCACCCTTCGGCAGCGCCTCCTCCTTGAACACGGAAGTTGTCATACTGCACGAACACGTAAGGGTCGGCCAAGACGCTGACGTGCAGCCCATCGTCTCCAATGGAATCGGCTACTGCCAGCCGCTGATCATCGGACCAATGGTCATTCAACAGGCCCAGCAGGCGATAGCCAAAGGAGTTGAGCTCGCCGCTGGCATTAACGTAAAGCCCCAGAGAAAAACCGTCAGCAATCCTCACCGCAGCTGGATTATGAGCCCACACCTGGCCGGTGCTGAACAAGAAGATCAGGAGGGCCAGAAGTGCAGTGGTTTTCGTCCATTTCACAGTCTCCACCCCCATCACTGATTGACCTTGATGCGAACATCAGCCCAGATGCGGTATGCGACTGCATCCGAAGGCGTGATCGCGATCTGTCTGGTACCTGTCTGCCCCTCTGAAGCCAGGGCGATGCGTACTCGGACGAAGCCGCCCTGTTTCAAGAAGTTCTGGACGTCATCATCCACCGGGAGTTCTAAGAGACCGGTCTGCGGTTTTGCTGCCCTTCCCTGTGCGTCTGTTTCCGCAGCTGGAATGATGCCCAGGTCGATCTCGACAGCGTCCTCCCAGTCGTCTTCGCTGGTAGACAAGTCAAGCCAGATTTGGACTCCCAACGGGATTCCATTAGTTACTTCTGCGAACAGTCCAGGCTGGGACATGAACTCGAGGGCATCGTCAAACTCTGCTTGCTGAGCAACTTCGCGTGCTTCGAGCACAAAATCTTCGAAGTCGGCGTCATAGTTGATTGCCAATACGGCCTGGGCCCTGGTCTTTACGGTGACTTCAATCACCGCATTAGGATCAATGATTATGTCCTCGTCACTGCCGACGACAAAATATCCATCCAGCTCAACCTGGCGTGGTTCAGAGCGGAAGATTTCCACAAAGCTGTTGGAACTGATGGTGTAGGTGGTCACATCATCGGTACGGGTCTCATCAGCTTCTTTGAGACTGATGATATGCTCACTGCCATCCTTTCCGGTGAACTTCAGATCGAGCCCCTTGAGATCGACGGGAATTCCGGAGGGGTTCTTCACGATCACGGTAACCTCGTTCTCGATGTTGGCGATCCAATCTAACAGAGCACCATATTCGCCCCAATCGAAACTCAGAGATACAGGTTCGATATCAAGCTCGCTCGCATCGATTTCCTGCTTTTCTAGGGTCAGGGCAACTTCGGTCAGCTCCACGTCAGCGAACGCGACAGTAACTGTAATGTCTTCGCCCGCAAATCCCAGTTCAGTACCAACAATACCGGCTGTTAGTGTAATTTCGCTATCCTGCTTGATGGTGACATCGGCTAAGGAAAACTCATTGCCAGCTCCCTGCAGAGAGGTGCCATCAATCGCGGCCTCAACAACCTGCATATGTCCTGTAGTCAGGCCATCAACTGAGAAGCTCAGTTTCCCCTTAGCAAAAGTCAAGCTGGTGAAATCAAAACCGGTATCCCAGTCAACCATGGACTGCTCGATCTCCACAGACTCGAAACCGGTGCTGCCCTTAACTTGGCTGACACGAACTCCAGCTAGGCCGGCCACAGCGGCCCGTGCTCCCTTGTCCAAGGTGGAAACAATGCCGTTTGCTGGCTTGACCTTACCCCGGAAGGTGATCTCTTCGCCTTCAACCAGGGTGACGCCAGCAAGCCCCTCGGTAAGGAGATTCGCCGCACTGCCTGTCTTGGTGGCAGACTCGAGCTCCACAGTACCTACATCCAGGAGAGACAAGCTGACCTCAAACTCACCGTCAGCGAAGGAAACCTCTTCGTACGGGAGGCCCTCAACTTCAGCAGTAAACTCGAAGGCAAGGTCTTCATCGCGCTCGAGGCCAACGACGTGTTGGGCTTTGAGCTCCTGCATTTCTACGGTGACGCTTACTTGGCCAGCATCACCATCTACCCCGGCAAGCTCAAACTGAATTACAAATGGGCCCTCAAACTCGCCGGTTAGGGAGAAGGCTTCAGTCGCGTCAGCACCTGCAGTTAGATTGCCAACATTCCAGATAACGCCAGGCATGTTGGGTATCTCAAGGCGAAGCCCTTCCAAAACTGCTGGCGAATCATTCTCAATGGTGATTACAAGGATGCCGCTTGCAAACTCAGCTGCGTTAAAACCTAGGTCAAGTTCCTTAGAATAACTCAAATCACCTAGGAACTCTGCTACTGGCACGTCGAACCCTTCAGTTATGTCCGGCACATCCAGCGCCAAACCAGCCAGCGGCAGTTCCACACTGGAGAGTTCTTTGACAATTTCACTCTGCTCAATCACAACTTCGACTGCAAAGTCATCAAGCGGCAGATCCGCGGCTTCTCCCAGCTCTGAAACATCGACAGTAACTGTCTCACTGAACTCCACGATCAGCGGTTCTGCAGGGTCGTATTCTTCGGGCAGATATTCCTCCAGATAATCTGCGACGAGATCATCGACTGTTACTTCTCCGGAAATCAGCGGTACTTGAACCGGAACATCCCATGACGGGCCCATTCTGCCTGTAATGGGATTCGTCAGGCATCCAGTCAGCACCACTACAGCTAACACCAATGCTGGCAGCCAATACCTTGCTCGCACAGCCCCACCTCATCTCCTAAAGAGTAGTGTCTAATCATTTCCACAGTTGGTTGAATATTCCTAGCAAGAAAAATAAAAAAACTACCCCACAGACAACTTTCCAAACTGAAAAGCGGCTTGTGGGGTATATATGGGCGCTATACACCTGTATAAGCTCGAAATCCACCGTCAACCACAACTACACTGCCTGTGACAAACCGGCTCGCATCAGAAACAAGCCAAATAAGAGCGCCGACCAGTTCCTCTGCCTCGCCAAACCGGCCCAGGGGAGTGTGGTCCACAATCTGCTGACCGCGAGCAGTATACTGGCCATCGGGCTGGAGAAGCAGAGCTCTGTTCTGATCAGCGATAAAGAAACCTGGTGCAATGGCATTCACCCTAATGTTTGGCGAATACTCCTTCGCCATATAAGTAGCCAGCCATTCAGTGAAGTTATTGACACCTGCTTTCGCTGCTGCGTAAGATACCACCCGAGTCATGGGATGGAACGATGCTGCCGACGAAATATTGACGATTGCACCCGAACCCTGCTTAGCCATCTCTGCCCCAATGATCTTGGACGGTAGAATTGTTCCCACTAAATTGAGATCAAAGACATGACGCACAGCTTCGATATCCAGATCGAAAAAGGTCTTGTCTGGGCCTGTGGTGGCATCGGGATGGTTACCTCCAGCTCCATTAACAAGAATGTCTATCCGCCCGAAAGCCTCGAGTACCTCGTCGCGAGCCCGCTCCATATCTTCTACCGAAAGCACATCGGCTGCAACCCCGATAGCGTCGCCACCTTCGGACCTGATGGTCTCGACCATCGCCTCTACTTTTGCGGGCGTGCGGCCCAAAACAGCTACCCTGCAGCCTGCCTGGGCTAGTGCCCGTGCCATCGTACCGCAGAGGACGCCGCTTCCACCCGTGACCAATGCGGTCCGGTCTTTAATATTGAACTGCTCATAAACCTGCATAATACCACCCTTTCAAAAAACCTCTGCCCGCCTGGCAGAGGTATTCTCCATGTGCATAAACTCATCCCAAGGGAGGAAAAAGAGAATCATAAGCGAAACTCACTCATACTTGAATTTCGGCACCATGAGGTGTTTTCCTCCCCCTAGATCGGG
>JAAYMS010000111.1 GCA_012521295.1 Bacillota bacterium | reverse complement strand
CGCGGATCAATGGCGAAATTGAGCTGCGCGATGTGACGTTTGGTTACCGCTCTCATGAGCCGGTCTTGAAAAAAATAAACATCAAGATTGAGCCAGGAGAAACCATCGGTTTGGTGGGGCACTCGGGCGCGGGTAAATCCACACTGATCAACCTGATTAACCGGTTCTACGATGTCGATGAAGGTGCGATCTACATCGATGGCCACGATGTGCGTACTATTGCCCAGTCAGATCTGCGCCGCCAGGTAGGTGTCGTTCTGCAGGAATCTTTCCTGTTCGCCGGTACCATCTGGGAAAACATCGCTTACGCCAAGCCTGATGCCACTGCGGAGGAGATTATCCGGGCAGCCAAGGCGGCCAATGCACACGACTTTATTGTCAAGTTCCCCGATGGGTACGACACTAGAGTGGGAGAGCGGGGGCAGCGCTTATCGGGTGGCGAGCGTCAGCGCATTGCTATTGCCCGGGCCATCCTGCATAACCCGCGGATCCTTATTCTTGATGAGGCCACATCGGCGGTGGACAGTGAAACGGAAAACGAGATTCAAGAGGCCATTCGCAAGCTATCAGAAGATCGGACCACGATTGCGATTGCGCACCGCCTGTCCACACTAAAGGATGCTAATCGCATCATGGTTCTGGATCACGGCCGCTTAGTAGAACTTGGTACACATGATGAGCTGATGGCTCTGCGTGGCTACTACTACCGCCTTGTACTAGCACAGCGGGAAATGAACAAGATGCAGGCTATCAGTTAGTTAACACACGAGCCGGAGCCTTGAGCTGGGGGTTCCGGCTTTTTCTTTTTGGTAATCCTCGACAAGCCTACATAATTATGCTATACTTCTTCGTGAAAGGTTAGGTGGATGTTTGGTGGAGATTTCTGCTGATCCTGATTCGCCGGATAGGCGCTGCTCGCTTTCGTTAGCTGCGGTCAGTAGACATAATAGGATTCGCCAGATGGACTTTCTACACATGACAGGGGGCAATCACGTATTGTCCTTATTGGCGTGTGTTTTTTTGTTGCTCTGAGTCGCACATCCTAAGGTTGGCGTGGGATTTATTCTATAGGAGGTTGCGACTTTGACTGGTAGTTTGGCATTACTGTTTCTTCTGCAGTTAGGATTCATATTTCTCAATGCTGTCTTTGCCAGTGCCGAGATTGCCGTGCTCACCATGAATCCCAATAAACTGGCCCATCTGGCTTCTGAGGGAGATAAGCGGGCAGTCCGGCTTACAGAGCTCATCGAGCAGCCATCTGGGTTCTTAGCCACCATACAGGTGGGTATCACGCTGATCAATCTACTGAGCAGTGCGGTGGCTACTGAGAACTTCTCAGGGCGCCTGGCCGAGTGGTTCAGGGGTATGGGGTTTCAGATCCCTACTGCTGTGATCAGTATTATTTCTGTGGCGATCATTACTCTGCTTCTCACCTACTTCACTGTCCTTTTAGGAGAATTGATCCCGAAACGGATCGCGTTGAAAAAGGCAGAACAGATTTCATTGGGTATGTCCGGATTGATCTACTGGGTGTCGCGGGCTTTTCGGCCAGCAGTGTGGTTGTTTACAGTGTCGACAAACGGTCTCCTGCGCTTGTTCGGTATTGATCCACACAGCGTAGAAGAAGAAAACACCGAAGAAGAGATCCGCCTTATGTTAGATGCAGGCAAGCAAAAAGGTACGATTCTCCCTGAAGAACAGGTGATGATCCACAACATCTTCGAGTTTGACGATATCTCAGCCGAAGAAATCATGACTCACCGTACCGAGGTATCAATGCTCTGGATGGAAGAAAGTGATGAGCAGTGGGAGCAGACCATCTATGAGAGCCGCCACTCGGTGTATCCGGTTTGTTCTGATAGCCCGGACAACGTGATTGGTGTCTTATACGCAAAAGATTATTTCCGGCTGAAGAACCGTACACGCGATGAAGTGATGAAAAAGGCCGTGCGGCCGGCTTACTTTATCCCCGAAGCAATTAAGGCTGATACGTTGTTCCGCAATATGAAGAAGACGCGCAATCACTTTGCAGTCGTAGTCGATGAGTATGGCGGCATGAGTGGGATTATAACCATCAATGACCTGTTGGAACAGCTCGTGGGCGATCTCGATGATGATATCACCGCTCCCCGGGAGGCACCGCCAATCGAGCGGATTGACTCGAAAACCTGGCGCATCCAAGGTACCGCTCCTCTGGACAAGGTAGCTGAACAGCTGGAAGTGGAGCTCCCTGCCGAAGATTATGAAACCTTTGCTGGTTTTGTGTTCGGCCTTTTGGGAAGCATTCCACCAGACGGCAGTACACCAGAGCTCGAGGAGTATGGATTGACCATCAAGGTCACCCAGATCAAGGACCGGCGCCTAGAGAGCGCGGTAGTCTATTTAAGCGAAACCTAAACCCAAGTCTAAATGTAAATCCCCTCGCATTTCAATTTGCGAGGGGATTTGGTTATGTGCGGCAGTTCTGCTAGCCGCGGATTTGTTCTGCAATGGTTCCGAGGTTTTCTACCACAAAATCAGGCTGTGTCTCAGATTCCTCCAGGTCTTCGAGCTGGGTTTCACCGCTCAATACGAGAATGCTCTTGATTCCCGCTGCCTTTCCCATGGCAATATCTGTGTAGAGGCGGTCGCCAACCATCGCAACTGCCTCAGGGTTTTCAAGGCCGTACTTAGCCCTCAGCGCCTCGATCATTTCCGGATAGGGCTTTCCGATGATCTTTGGCTCTACACCGGTGGATGCTTTGATCAAAGCGATCATAGAGCCGATATCCGGGATCGGCCCTTCTGGAGTAGGGCAGTTGAAGTCAGGGTGTGTTGCGATATACGGCAGGCCTTTGCGAATCAAGCTGCAGGCGATGCGCAGCTTTTCATAAGTAAGCGTCATGTCAAAGCCTAAGACTACAAGTTCAGCTTCATCAGCGGTCAGCTCAAAACCTGCCTCTCGAAACTCTTCTTCAAGATCAGGCGTACCTAAGAGGAAGATCTTCTTGGGGTAGTTGTACTTAAGAAGATAGTAAATGGTGGCCTGTCCGGAGGTAAAGACCTGATCGTCGGTTATGTCGACGCCCATCCTGCGGATTTTCTCCACGTAGTACTTTGCATTGCGGGACGAGTTATTGGTGACAAAGATGAAGTTCTTATCCTGGGAACGTACAGTATTAACGAAGTCCATGGACCAGGGAAAGAGTTTGTCACCTAGATAAAAAGTACCGTCAAGGTCAAGCAGAAATGTCTGGATCTGCTGCATCGTATGAGTCAACCTTTCTTAATATAATCGTACCTTAGTTTCGCCATCAGTGCGTGTTTCCCTGCACGACTCTGTTTTCAGAAGGGATTCCCAAAAAAAGGTGGAAGTTAGTTGCGTTGAACAAGGAAGGGGTGCGCTATGGAAACTGCTCCATTGATCAAGTTACGGTCTAATATCGAACGAGTTATAGTAGGAAAGACGGCTGCCGTTGACCTTCTTCTCACCGCCTTGCTGGCACGGGGAAACTGTTTGATAGATGACGTTCCAGGCACAGGCAAGACCAAACTAGCCAATGCTCTGGCCAAGAGCCTTGGGGTTGAGTTTCGCCGCCTGCAGTTCACTCCCGATCTGCAGCCTGCCGATATTACCGGCATCTTCTATTTCAATCAAAAAGACGGAGATTTCCAGTTCCGCCCTGGGCCCGTCTTTACAAATATTCTCTTAGCTGATGAAATCAACCGGGCAGTCCCGCGAACGCAAGCAGCACTTCTCGAGGCGATGGAAGAACACCAAGTAAGTGTAGAAGGGCAGCTGTTTCCGTTGACTGAACCCTTCATGGTAATTGCCACACAGAACCCCATCGACCTAGAAGGGACCTTTCCGCTGCCAGAGGCTCAGCTCGATCGTTTCCTACTTAAACTGGAAATGGGGTATCCAGACAGGGAGGATGAAATCCAGATTCTAGAGCGGTTTCGGGCCCATGATCCCCTGCATGATCTCGAACCAGTGGCTGACGGAGAGGCAATTCTGAGAATGCGGGAAGAAGTTGATCAGGTGGTTATTGCACCAGTACTGCTTGGTTATATCACAGATCTGGCCCAGGCAAGCCGCAGCCATCCGCTGGTGCGTTTGGGTATTAGTCCCCGGGGTTCCCTTGCGCTCCTGCGTGCATCGCTCGCTTACGCTTACGTTCAGGGGCGAAATTATGTCCTTCCTGATGACATTAAGTACCTGTTTCCATATGTTGTAGGGCACCGCGTTATCCTTGGCTTTGAAGCGGAGCTGGACGGGCGGGTGAAAGGTGAAGTCCTAGAGGAAATCCTGCGGGAAGTCCCCGTCCCTACAGAGGATGTTCTTCATGAATAATAGGGCACAGGCGGGGCTTTTTGCCAGTATCTTCGCCATCTTTGCGGCAGCTGCCGCCCTAAGGGAAGCCTATGCAGCCTTTATCACAGCGCTCCTGGCTTTGACCGGGCTCGGTACTGCTTATCTTTGGCAGCATCGTGTTTTCCGCAAGCTGACGGTTGAGCGTTCGTTGAGTCAAACCACTGTTCCCTGGGGCCGTACAGTGGAGTACCGCCTCCAGGTAATCAATCGCAAACTCTTGCCCGTATTTGGCATGGAAATCAAAGATGAAGTCCCCACCGCGGTGCAGTTTGTACAGGCGGATCGGGTTGTGAAGGTGCGGGGCCTGCCCCGTGCGGTGCTGCGCGACACAATGACAGTGATGTGGTATGAACGCCGTACTAGACGGTATCTCTTTACCGCTGAACGGCGCGGTCTGTATGAGTTTGGGCCAGGCAGCCTCACCAGCAGGGATCCTTTTGGGCTCTTTCCCCAAGAAGCTGAAGCTGTTCTAGAACCATGCCGGCTGGTAGTTCTGCCTAAGATTGTTCCCTTGGTAGGAGCTGAGGCACTGGACACGGCCCTATTCGGTACTCGTCCGCGGGAAGGTTGGATCTTTACCGACCCACTGCACAAAGCCGGTACGCGGCCCTATCAGAGGGGTGATTCGGCACGGAAGATCAATTGGAAGGCTTCTGCCCGGCATCTCCAGCTGCAGGTGGACGTCGAAAAGCCTGCTTTCGATGAAGAGATTGAACTGATCCTACTGCAGCCTGATCGAGCCCGCTGGTGGGAGCAAAATGCAGCCAATCGTCTGGAACTCGCCATCATGTTGGCTGCTTCTCTAGTCAACCGCTACGGCAGTTTCGGCCAGAAGTTTAGATTGCATACCAATCTAGCCTCCAGCCGCAGCCTCAGCTCAAGTGTGCCAGGAAACACGCTAATTCAGCTTGCCCTCCTGCAGAACTTCAGCCTGCGGGAGGGAGAGAAGGTACTTCTTGAGTTGGGCCGCAGACTGCAGAACGCAGGCAGAGTTGTGGTCATTACCGCTGGTGAAGCAATCCCTGCAAGTTGGGTTCTCCCGCTGCGGCGTCTCTCGCAAGCACACAGCCTAGTCTTGATTCATGTTGGTGGCGGTGAAGGGCAATTTAGGCTGGCTGGCATTCGCCAGTTCCAGGTAGATGGGGAGGTGAAGTGGGATGAAGCGTCCCAATTTGATCTCCGTTAGCGCTGCCGGTGTCCTGCGCCTTGCAGGGTTTTCCCTAATGTTCGCCCTCCTGCTGGCGCCCTGGTTTCAAGGTCTGTTATTCGAACTTGCCGGTGGTGCTTTTCTACTGCTCAGTGTTACCGCTGCACGCCAGCCAGTCCTGGCAGTCATCACAGGGATCGCCTGCCTTTTCTTCGTTGTTATACGCGGCCTATCGATATATTGGGCTATAAGCGTGGTATTGTTGTTACTTTGGCTGGGAGATAGGTACCCGCGCTATCGTACGACGGTGCAGTTCACGACCGATTTTGCCTTGGGAATAATTGTGATGACAATCTTGGCTTTCTTTTGCAGAGTAACTGTTGGCCAGGGAATTCTCTTCTTTGTCGTGGGTGTACTGCTTACTGCATCCTTTGCTGCCGAGAAGCTGGAGGCCCAGGGGGAGAAAATCGACCGCAGGGCTTTGACTCAGATGCTGCCAGCGTTTCTGGCGGCAGTAGCCGTTCTCGCATCGTTAGCCGGAGCAGTCTTTTCGCCGGAGATCATTCGGCTGAGTGCCGCGGGCCTGCGGTACTTATATGGTGTCTTTGTCGATGCCTTTATTGCACTCATAGTAAGGCCGCTAGCGTGGATTCTGCAGCCTCTCTTTAACTGGCTTGAGGGGCGGGAGGGCACGTTCGAGTGGGAGCTGCCTGAGTTTTTGGAAGAAGCGCCTTTGGACGAGGTTCCCCATATTCGGGAGTTCGTGCAGCTTAACCTAAACTCACCCATACTATGGGTTGCGGCAGCTGGTTTGGCCGTTCTTGTGGGGGCCCTCTTACTCAGGAGGATAATGGCGCGGGAGGACTCGTCTGATACAGTTACGCTTGAAGATGAGCGCGAGTCGGTTTTCTCACCAGAAGAGGTCTTTAAGAGCCTGCAGAGTGTCTTGGAGAGCGTCCTGCGCCCCGCTGGTAGAATCCGGAGGATTTTGAAGATCGGTAGCTCTGATCCGGTAGAACAAGTACGGGCAGTATACATTCGCTTTGCACAGCGCTTCAGCCGTCAGTTCCGTTACGAAAAAGATACCACACCGCGGGAGTACAAATCCTTGGTCGCCGATCATGTCCAAAGCTTGAGGCCTGTTCAGGAGATCACAGCTTTGTACGAACAAGCGCGCTATGGCCTGACGGCTCGGGAAGAAGATGTACGTAGTGCTCAGCAAGCCCTCAAGGAAGTTCAGCCGAAAAAGGGGCAACGGAGTTGATCATATGTCGTGCAGCTGTTTTCTCCAAGATGGTAAGAGTTGCATTGAGACAGTCCCGATTTTCAGTGGTTTGAGCCGCGAGGAGCAGAACGAAATTGCTCAAATCACCAATAAGCGAACCTTTACTCGCGGAGAGCTTATCTTTGGGGCTGGTGATGAGAATCATAATCTGTACGTAATTCACCGTGGCCAGGTCAAGCTGTCCCGCATCAGTGAATCGGGCAAGGAGCATATCCTGCGGATTGTCGGGCCTGGTGACTTCATCGGGGAACTGGCCATGTTTACCAAACAACCGGCCTCAGCCCAGGCTGAAGCCCTGCAGGAAGGCATAATGTGTGTGATCAATGGTCAGCGGCTGAAGGAGTTGATGCTCAAGTACCCGCAGATTGCTTTGAAAGTGGTGGAAGAATTGAGCAGCCGCCTGGAGACTGCAGAAGGCATGATTGAGAGCCTCGCTCTGCACAGCGTCGAACAGCGTATCGCGCAGGCACTGCTGCAGTATGGCGTGGACCAGTTTGAACTGAAGTTGAGCAAGCGAGATCTAGCTGCTGCTCTAGGCATGACTCAAGAAACCTTAAGCCGGAAACTGTCAGCGTGGCAGGCGGAGGGGATAATCAAGCAAGCGGGCCAGCGGCAGATAGAAATCCTCGATCGCTCGCGCCTAGAGGAACTCGCGGAATGAGGGAACATTTGGTGACACCGATGCAGGAATCTGGTATGCTGTAAGAGAAGATTGGTAATGGAAACCATTATTATGGAGGTGTCACAATGGCGGTTAAACTTGCTGTAATCTACTACAGCTCCTATGGTACTAACTACCAGTTGGCGAAGAAGGCAGCTGAGACAGCAGAGAAGCTGGGTGCTGAGGTACGGCTTCTGAAGGTAAGAGAAACAGCACCTTTAGAAGTTGTCGAATCGGTACCGGGTTGGAAAGCACATCGCGACGCTACAGCTCACATTCCAGAAGCTGGGCCAGATGATGTTGCATGGGCAGATGCTATCATTTTCAGCACACCGACCCGCTTTGGGGTAGCTGCTTCTCAGATGCGGGCATTCATCGACACGCTTGGTGGGATTTGGGCCAAGGGACAAACCGTTAACAAGGTTGTGAGCGCCATGACTTCTGCTCAGAACCCCCATGGTGGCCAAGAGGAGACCATTCTCTCCCTGTACACTACAATGTATCATTGGGGAGCGATAGTGGTCACTCCCGGTTACACTGATCCCGCTGTTTCCGCTGCTGGGGGCAATCCCTATGGCACCTCAGTGACCGTCGGGCAGGATGGCAAGATGATTGAAGATGTCATGCCTGCCGTCGAACACCAGACCAAGCGGGTCCTTCAGATCGCTGAATGGATCGTTGCCGGAAAGAATAAGTAATAGATCACATCAGGATATACAGCAAAATGAGAGGCTGTCCTGCGAACGCGGGGCAGCTTTTTCCTTTTCCTGGGACAGCAATGTGGTATATAATCAAGGGAGGGGGTGGCCTTATGTCGATTAAGACAGAAGAACTGTTTGATTTGACCAACTGTCCTGTACCCTGGGCTTTTGAAGGCAAGAGTTACCCTTGGGAAGTCATCCCAGAGATCGCCCAGCTGATTCAGGAGTTGGTGAGGGAGCTGGGAGATGGTTTTCGTCAAATTGATGAAGGTGTGTGGGTCGGGGAAGGTACCACTATCGCACCAACTGCGGTGATCCAGGGCCCAGCTGTGATCGGGCGAAACTGCGAAATCCGTCCTGGCGCTTATATTCGCGGGAATGTAGTGGTCGGCGATAACGTGGTGATCGGCAATTCTACAGAACTAAAGAATGCTATCTTGTTCAATGGCGTTCAAGTGCCTCATTTCAATTATGTAGGCGATTCTATCTTAGGGGCCTACGCACACTTTGGGGCAGGTGTTATCTGCTCTAACTTCAAATCGACGCACGAACCTGTGAAGGTGCGTACTGACACGGAGGTTATTGAAACGGGGCTGCGTAAGTTCGGTGCTTTGGTGGGTGACCGGGCCGAAGTGGGTTGTAATGCTGTACTCAATCCAGGAACCATAGTCGGCCGAGAAAGCATTGTCTATCCTCTCTCATCGGTGCGTGGGGTAGTGCCAGCCCGGATGATATTCAAAGGACAAGAGAAGCTTGTTCCAAGACTCTGAGGATTGATGCGAGCGGTATAGCTAGAAAAAAGCCGGGGTTTCCCGGCTTTTTATGTACTCAGATGTTCCTGACGAGCTAGGCAGGCATGACTTTTCCTGGTTGATCGCCCCACTCTTCCCAAATCGCTGCGAACTTCTCGCTGACTTCTAAGAACGCATCGACGACCTCAGGATCGAAATGCGAACCCTTGTCTGCAGTAATCAGCCTGACTGCTTCTTGATGGTCAAATGGAGACTTGTAGGGACGGCGGCTGCGCAGTGAATCATAGACGTCACAAACGGCAGCGATGCGTGCACTTAAAGGTATTTCTTCGCCTTTCAGCCCACGGGGGTAACCAGACCCATCCCACCGTTCATGGTGGCAGGCGATGATCTCCCGAGCTGTGTTAAGATAGCCCTGAATTGATGAGGACGCGGCCTGAGCATGTCTGCAGATAGAATCAAGGATCTGCTCACCGTAGATAGGATGCATCTTGATGAGCTCCCAGTCCTTTTGATCGAGCCGCCCAGGTTTCATTAGTACAGCATCTGGAACGGCTACTTTCCCGATATCATGCATGGAAATGGTATCAACAATGTTCTTATGCAGACGGGGTTCCACTCTGAGTTGGGTACAGAGGACATCGGCATAAAAGCCTAATCGGCGGGAATGATTACCGGTAAACTCTTGATCCCGCATCTCCGCAAGATCAACCAGGGCTCCGACTGCAGCATGCTGTACCCGCGTGAGCTCAACCGTCTCGCGATGCAGCTTTTCTGCACGTTTGCGCAGAAACTCGATAACGCTCGATGCCCAGAGAGAAACCACTAGGAACATCACCAGGCGAACGACCCAAGCAGAGGTCAGCTGAGGTACCATGTTGACTGTATCGCGAGGGATCAGCCAGCCTGATAATACCAGCCCACTGGCGAGGGCGACAAAAGCCGAGACGTACCAGTTACCCATCAATGCTGAAAAGACAATTGGAAGGTAGAACAGATGTGTGTAGGCGTTGTGTGTTCCACCAGTTAACCAAACTACGAAGTAGAGAAAGGGCAGCGCAGCTATACAAGCGACAAATGTCCAGAAGGGCTTGGGCCTAACATCCATGGCTGTCCTCCCGTCAAAATAATATCGGAGTTGCTACGTTATTTCGTGAACTCGTGCGACAAGTCCTGCAGAAAGTTGCAGAATTGTTCTAAATTACTTGATTCCTGGAAAAACACCTGCGCTAGTTGGGGGCTGCCTCCTCCGCGCCCTCCCAAAGGAACAGCGTGTTGTTTAACCAAATTCCCGCAGTGTGGCTCAGTCCCAAGGCTCTGGGCCAAGATAAGTCTATTTCCTGCCTGAATTGCGGCGAAGAATCTGCCCTGTGCAGTTATATGCCGGGCTAAAGCCTGAGCTTCTTCCATCGATTCGCTTTGAACGTTATGGAAAATCACAGTATCTTCTGTCTGCGAAACAAGCTCTCTTGCTTGGTATTCCCATAATCTATTCTGAACATCTTTCAGCTTATCCTCGAGCTCGCGTCGTGCTGCTGATTCTCCTTTTACACGCTCGATAATCTCGGAGGAACCTACAGATAACTCATTTCCTAAGTCCTGCACAATGCTGTGCTTTTCTTGGTAGTCAGCAAGAGCCGCCCCACCGCAGAGAAAGTAGACTCGAGTCATTCCTTTGTACTTCTCTGTCTTGATAATCTTGAGCACCCCGATCTGTCCTGTGCTTCTAAGATGAGTTCCGCCACACGGGGAGTAATCGAAGTTATCGATTTCTACAATCCGAATATCTTCATCGACAGTTGGTAACTTGCGTAACCGAAGCTGAGCTGCTTCTTCTAGCGTAACCAGATAGTCCTTGATCGTTAGGTCTCGATAAATGAGCTGATTTACAGCACGCTCCACCTGTATGGTTGTATCTGGGTCTAATTCGGGCGTCGTAATGTCAATCGTGGTGTAGTTTTCTCCAAGGTGGAATCCGCGGGTTTCCCAGCCGTATTCATTAGAGAAGTATGCTGAAAGCAGATGCTGGCCGGTGTGATGCTGCATATGGAAAAAACGCCTAGTCCAGTCGAGCTGCAGTTCGACGGAGTCCTCCTCCAGCGGTTGATCGATGACATGAACTACCTGCCCACCATCTTCGGAAACATCGAGTACTGGGATTCCGGCTATCGTGCCCAGGTCATGTGGCTGACCGCCGCCGGTGGGGTAGAAAATAGTGTCTTCTAAAACCACGTGATACTTCCCGTCACGGGGCCAGGTTTTTGTCACTTTGGTGTGAAGTTCGGTGCAGAATGGATCGGTGTAGTACTTACGGTTCAACAGCGTGCCTCCTTAAGAAAAGAGATAATAACGGGCAGAATGCTAGGCAGGAGTTCGAAAAAACATCTGGAAAGGTTAAATTAATTGATAAAATTAGACATTCATATATAAAATCCTTTTCGATACCGGCGTTTCAGGAGAGAAAGGATGACACTATGGAACTGCGCCGCAGAGCCCAACGGATGATTGCCGAGTTTTGGGGAGACGCATATAGCTTTGGCCTTGATGTGTTGACTTCGCTAGAAGATAAGGTACAAGCCTTAGGAAAGAATCCCCTGATTGTGGGTAATGTACGCTATATCGGGAATAAGCTTCAACGATATCATATTGTCCCCGGAACGTTACCCAACACACCGATTAGTGATGTTGCCCGGCTGCGGAATGCCATCTTAACTTCAGAACCCGACTGCGTGGTTGCAGTAGGAGGAGGAAGTACCATCGATGGGGTAAAGGCGGCCACTGCTTGGGCGGTCCTCGGTGGTGAGCTCGAGCAGTATTTTGGAACCGGCCACATCACACAAACCCTGGAGAAGACGGGGCGAGAACTGCTGCCCATCATGGCGGTGCAGACTGTGGCTGGTTCGGGAGCTCATCTCACCAAGTATTCTAACGTTACTTTGACCAACGGGCAGAAGAAGCTGATCGTCGACGAGGCACTCGTTCCAAAAGTATCCTTGTTTGATTATTCGGTTACCGCTACTGTACCGGTAGAAACCAGCTTAGATGGTGCCTTAGATGCAATGAGCCACTTGCTTGAAGTCTTCTTTGGTGCCGGT